>DASQZS010000264.1:0-7459 GCA_035638535.1 Candidatus Acidiferrum sp. | reverse complement strand
ACTCAGCTGTTGAATTGGACATACAGGAACAACTTGCCAGTTACTCTTATTAGGGTTCAGAAAAGATTTGAAAGAAAAACGGGAAACAGTACGGCTACGGTAGCCGGTACTGTTTTCATGAAACCAGTTATGACGCGCCGGGGCCGAAGGTTACCGTATTGGCGATAGGTTCTGTCATCTGCCCCGTCCAAACGGGGTCGACCAAGAAGCCAGTAACCACTCCTGTCTTCCAGACTAAGGACCCGCCCCATGGCAACCACAGACCAAACGTGCCCAGCCATGCATACGGAGCATCATTGTAGATTTGAGCTTGGGCCGCTGAAACGAGCGACTGCAGGTAAGGGGTGTTCGTACTATTCGTGAAGAAAGCGTTCACCGCCTTCTGTACGACTGGATTGTAGTAAGCTGCGTAGTTACCCCAAAGCGATTGGTTGCTTACGAACGTGACCCAGTAGTCTGTTGGTGTAACTGTCGCCGGCCCCCAGCCAAACCCGGAGTTAACGAACTCAAGCTGACCCAGTTCTGCGGCATTCGCAACGTTGGTCTGGTAGTTCCCTAGCTGGGTATTGTACAGACTTGGCTGTATGACCTCAATATTCACGGTGATTCCGATTGCTCCAAGATCCGATTGCATGACCTGAGCTGCGTTAGTGCAGACCGGGCATCCCGACTGCACTCTTAACAGGAATGGGGGCATGTTCGCAATATTTGCCTCCGCCAGAAGTTGCTGTGCTAAGGTTACATTGTATTGGTACGGCGCGAAGTTACCTAGATCGTAATAGTCCTTCCACCAGGGGTATTCAGGACCAACATAAGGTGTCAGCTGTCCCAAGTATGCTCCGGCAATAGCAGTATAGTTGAGAGCATGCACTATCGCCTGCCTGACAAGTGTTATGTTTGTCGGGTAATCGTGAGTGTTTAAGCCTAGCAACGCAACCTCCCCATTCCACGGCGGATTCTTCAACCACGAATACGTCTGCGCATTTGAGGTTACAAGGTTCCAGTCTGGTGTTAATATGTCCGCAACTTGGACTGCTCCGGTGGAAAGATCGGTGTACCTAGCAACGTCATCAGTTTTGTAGTAGAAGACAACGTTCTTGGCATGTCCTGGATCAAATAACGGTTGCTGCGCAATCTGATCAGCAGTCATATTTGCACCCCAATAACTTGGACTCTGGACAAGTTTCACGTATGAGTTCTCTGACATACCGTTGAACACGTAGGGACCGGTTCCGGGAATCGGGTGCTGGTTGAAGTATGAGTTGAAGGCTGCGGCTGTACCGAAGCCTCCGTTTTCCAAGACCCATTGGACATCAAACATTAGGCCGTTGTATACTACAAGCGCGCCGGGGAACCATACGAATGGAGCAATTAACCGGAAGACAATCGTATATGGGTCAGTGACGTAAATTGGCCAGTTTGAATTCGTCATTAAACTCATTAGAGCTGGTGACGGGTTAGCAAGTCCACTTTGAGTCATCAACGCGATTGTAGCAGGACCGAACTTGACGTTTGACATGTCCATAAGCGCGTAAGATTCAAGCCAAGCTGAACTGTTACCTGAGAGGTAGTAGAAGCCATATTCTTCAGCCCACACTTGATAGGCGTTGAACGGATCTCCGTTCGAGAACTGCACATTGTGCTTCAGACTGAATGTGTACGTCATGCCATCTGGCGAAACCGTCCAGGTAGCGAGACCAGGAAGATACTGGACGATTCCCTGCTGGAACTCAGCAGACATATTCATAGTCACTAGTGGTTGGTACACCGTGAAGGCTAATGGATTTGGCCACGGAATCTCGCTGATCGAATAGAGTTGATTCAAGTCAGATAATGGCCAATAGGCCGCGTCGATGGACAACGTATTCACGGTGCCGGATGTTGGAGATGTTGCACTGGTAGATACTTGAGAAGGAGTAGGTGTGAGTGATGTATAGTAAGCTACTCCTATGATTCCTGCAATCACGATTACTCCAATTATTAATCCAGCTTGTACACGCGACATCGCTTTTCGAGTGAAACTTGACATAAATATGCCTAACCAGGATCTTCCTCTCAACGCTATTTAACACTTAGCAAAATTCCACCTCAGAAATGCAAGCAAAAATTATTAATATAGCAGGGAAGGCGGCCCGCGTTTTTCATGGGCCTTATTCATATTGACCTATGCTGTCTTCTCGACAAAATGGCAGGCAACAAAGTGTCCTGTTGATATTTCTCGTAGTTTGGGATTTTCAGTGGAGCAGATGGTGTCCGCGTAGGGGCAGCGTGGATGGAACTTGCATCCGGGGGGAGGATCAATCGCGCTGGGTACTTCTCCTCGTATTTCAGCCTGCAGCAAGTTTCTTTTCCAAGGGTTAGCGATCGGTGCCGAGGAGATTAAGGCAATTGTGTACGGGTGTCGGGGCTTTGCCATGATTTCACTTGTCTCCCCGTACTCGACGACTTCCCCCGAGTACATGACCGCCATGAAATCCGACAGGTACTCGGCTACGGCAATATTATGCGTTATCAGCAAATAGGAAAGGGTGAATTCTTTCTGAAGGTCGAGGAGTAGGCGTAGAATTTGAGCCTGAACGGACGCGTCAAGCGCACTAGTTGGTTCGTCCAGTATGACGAGTTTTGGTTGCAGTCCAATCGCACGTGCTATTGCGACGCGTTGTTTTTGTCCTCCGCTGAGTTCGCGTGGTAATCGATCTGCCATGTCCCCGGATAGACCTACGGCCGTTAGGCCTCTTTGGATCGCGACGGCGATAGCGTCTTTACTCCAACCCATCAGCCCGTAGAGCGGTTCACCAACCGTATCGCCGACGTTAATGTTGGGATCTAGAGATGAGTCTGGATCTTGGAAGACTATTTGCATATCTCTGTACACTTGTTTTGGATCAGTTTTGCCGTCCACGATACTTTTTCCATTGAAAACTACATCTCCGCTCGTTGCCTTTGTTAGCAGCGCAATTGTTCGCGCTAGAGTTGTCTTCCCGCATCCGGACTCTCCCACTACAGCCAAGGTAGTTCCTTTCCAAATGGTTATGGATACGCCGTCCACTGCACGGACGAATTTCTTGACCTTTGAGAATGGGTTCGCACGTTGAATCGGGAAGTATTTTCTCAGATCAACTGTTTGTAGGATGGCTTCCATTTTTTTCACCGTACAAGTAACATGCAACTTCGTGCTTTTCCAGTCCCTCGAGACGAGGTTTCTTCTCCGAACAGGTTTTCATCACGTAAGGGCATCGTGACGCATACTTGCAGCCAATCATGCGAGTTCGAAGGTCGGGCACGTTGCCTAGAATAGGTTTCAGATCGACTTTGTTCTTCGATCCGGTTGGGAGACACGAGAGAAGACCTTGGGTGTATGGGTGGAGTGGCTTAGAGAATAAATCAAATACATTAGCGGTTTCCACAACATCACCGGCATACATTACGGCGATTCTGTCAGCCACCTGGCAAGCAACCGCTAAGTCATGCGTTATGAGAAGAACGCTTGTGTTCACCTTGTCCATAAGCTCCTTCATGAGCTTCAGCACCTGCGCCTGCGTCGTAACGTCCAGCGCAGTGGTGGGTTCATCCGCGATCAACAAGGCAGGTTCCTGCGAAAGAGCCATCGCAATCATGACCCTCTGCCTCATACCACCTGAGAGTTCGAATGGATATCGATCAACTACTTGGTCCGGGTCAGGAATCCTAACAAGCTTCAGGGAAGCGATCGCTTTCTCTCTCAACTCTCCACTGATTTTTCTTTTTGATCGCGGAAGCTTAGAACCGTCAGGTGGGACAGACTTGTGGACTCTCTGCATGATGTCCGAGTTAACTGGGCCATGGCCATTCTCCCGCTGTCTTTTTATCTGGATCGCTTCTGCGATCTGATCTCCGACCTTGTATACGGGATTAAGGCTGCTGAGCGGTTCTTGGAATATCATCGCGATCTGCGTTCCACGGAACTCTCTCATGGCTTTTGGTCCGAGGTGCACGAGGTCTGTTCCTTTGAATTCGATTACTCCCTGCGAAACTAGAGCAGGAGGAGTGGGGAGGAGACCGATCAGTGCGAGTGCGAGTGTCGATTTCCCGCATCCAGATTCTCCTACAACCCCCACCAATTCGTTTTCACTAACTTCGAGGTTTACGCCATCGAGCGCTGTGACAGTTCCTCCTCTCGATTCGTAGCAGACACTCAGGTCTTGCACGCTAAGCAATCTTGTCAATTCATCTGACCTCTAGGGCATCGCGGATGCCGTCTCCTAGTAGACTAAAACCTACTACCACCAGTGAAATTACGAACCCGGGTATAACGGGGAGCCAAGGCGCAGTGATTAGATAGTCTTGATACGTGCTCACCATTTCTCCCCAATCGGGTTGGGGTGGTCGGACTGATAGTCCTAGATAGCTCAATCCTGAGTATACCAGTATCACGGTACCGATATCAAGCGTTGCGTAGACGAGCAGGGTAACAAGAATCCCCCTCAGCACGTGCTTGAAGAGAATTTTAACCGTTCCTGCGCCAGATAGCCTGGCAGCCTCAATATAGTTCTGATGTGTTACTCTCAGAGCTTCTCCTCGCGCTAGTCGAGCGTAGGGCGGCCACCATATAATCATCAGAGCGATCATCATATTGGTCACACCTGGACCCAGGCTTATCGCTATCGCCATTGCAATCACAAGTGCGGGTAGAGCAAATATTACGTCAGTGAATCTCATCAAAGCCTCGTCAAAGAGGCCCCCACGCAAAGCTGCTACTGAACCAATTATTGCTCCAGCCGCCAGAGCAAAACCCACTACGACAAGACTGACGGCCATGTCGTTAGGCGTCGCTACTATGACGCGGCTAAACAAATCTCGCCCTTGAAGATCCGTACCCATCAGATGAGCAAGTGAAGGAGCAGCGGCTATTGGGCCTACATTCTGCTGTAAGGGGTTGTAGGGAGTTATCTGGACTCCGAACAGCTTAGACACGGCGACGGCTACGGCTATGAGTAGAAACACGAAAACGATTATGCTTCCGATTATTGCTTCTTTGTTTCTTCGCAGCAATTGGAGTATACCGAGAACTTTCTTCGTAAAAACTGATTTCACAGTAGACTCAACCTAACCTCACTTGTGGGTCAACGACGCCGTATAATATATCAGCAATCAGATTCGTGATTACAATAATAACAGCGTATACCATTGTGGCTCCAAGTACGCCGGGATAGTCTTGTGCGGATAACGCAGTTACAAGGTACTGTCCCATCCCTGGGTACGCAAATACGTTCTCAACAAATATGGTTCCTGTAATTATGAAGGTGACCATTAATGAGGAAATTGTAACTACGGATATCATCGCATTCCTTAGAGCGTGCTTGTAAAACACGGTATTCTCATCCGCACCCTTTGCCCTAGCCGTGCGAATATAGTTTGAGTGCATCACGTCAAGCAAAGAACTTCTCAAGACTCGAGTTAGCACTCCGAACGTAACAAGTGCAAGGGCCATGCTTGGAAGAATTACGTGCTTCAAAGAACTTAGAAAATACGGTACGTTGCCTTCAATTGCCGCGTCCAGCATTGGAATCCCTGTAATAATGGTTGGGGGAGTAAGTACGACGTCGAACGCACCGCCAGTGGGCAGTATGGTGAGCTTGAATGCGAAGACGATTAGCAGAAGAAGTGCGATGAAGAACGGTGGTGACGAGTAGCCCGCGAGGTAGAAAACTCGGATGGCTGTGTCAGGTGCCTTGTGCTGATGTTGAGCCGACAGTACACCCAAGGATACTCCTAGAATAAGAGATATCAGAAACGCGAAGAACGCAATTTGTAATGTAAATGGTAAGGTCTGCGAGATTACTAAGGCCACGGGTTCGAAGCCACGTGATGGAGAGAAGCCTAGATTTCCATGGAACAAGTTAACGATATAGTAATAGTACTGTACGGGAATCGGATCGTTAAGATGATATTCTTCTGCGTATAATTTAGCAAGTTCTGGATGCATGCTTGCTGTTTTGCCTAGCCAGGCAATCACCGTGTTGCCTCCGAAGCTTCGTGACAGCACGAACGTTATCGTCACTACGCACGTAAGCACCATGAATCCAAAGAGAACCCTGCGCAAGATGTAACGATACGGATTCATCCAGGTTCGCTTCCCTTATGGGCTGAAAAGATATACCCAGTATGCTAATGACACAGTATTTAAAACCCAGCAAAATGGGTAAACACACAGCTTGAACTGCGAGTATTGGCGTGGAATTCTCGCAGCAGCCTAATGATTGGGGAAAAAGCTTCTAAAGCTCAGACAAAATTTCTCCAATTTTCTATTTTGACATATATCCTGAATCAACAGGCATAGCTATTCCGGTTATGTATCTCGCCTCGTCTGACGCGAGCCAGAGCACGGCGTTTGTGATATCCGTGGGTTCCAGTAGAGGTTTTTCGAATTCTGCGTATCCTGGGAAAACAGAATAAGCTCCCTGAAGTCTCGAGATTTCGGCCACAAAACCCGGCATCCCTTTAGCAGATTCGTAAAAGAGATCTGTTCCTACGTCCCCCGGACAGATAGCGTTCACCGTTATCCAATACTTGCCTAATTCTTGTGCTAAAGACTTAGTGAAACCTACGACACCGTGTTTCGATGCGACGTAGTGAGAGATGTATGGAGTTCCGGCCAATCCTTCAGTTGAAGCGATGTTTATTATCCTACCATATTTTTGCTGAATCATATGCGGTGCAACGTATTTGGAGCATAGAAAAGTCCCCTTCAAGTTAACCTGAATCACTTTATCCCATTCATCTTCGCTCATTTCAACTACTGGGGAGATGGTTATCGTTCCTGCATTGTTCACCAATATGTCGATCCTCCCGAAATGAGTGATCGCCATGTCAACCATGGATTTGACTTGCGATGAATTGCTAACATCGGCGCGAGCAGCGATGGCGTCTACACCGAGGGTCTTGATTTCATCAACCGTTTTTTGAAGCTGCTCCTCAGTACCAGTAGTGAAGGGGATGTGTTCCATCTTCTTCGCCACATCGTTAACGATTATATTCGCTCCTTCTTTGGCGAAACCGAGTGCATGGTTTCTACCCATTCCCCGAGCAGCTCCTGTCACTAAGACTACGCGATTTAGGAATCGTTTCTGCATCATGATCAACTTCGTAGGAATTTGATAACTTCTGGTGTGATCTACTGTTTAAGTTATCCCGGTCTTCAAATCCTTGAAGAGATTCGTTTGAGTCCGACCTTATCATGGGCTGATCGTCAGTTGATTAGAGTCAACGCTTGTCGATTTGAACAGTCAACGAAATCAGACCACTCTGACTGGATTTGTGACTTTTAATTTGCTACAGAGTCTTTAGATGGCGCAGCAAGGTGTCACGATCTGGGCTACCTCTGGTTTCGGATTTGGTTGCTTTCAGCCCACCGGCACAATTGCCCCATTTTAACGCGTCAACATCTGATCTGCCTTCCGACAATGCTGCCACAAAAGCT
>DASQZS010000263.1:0-7992 GCA_035638535.1 Candidatus Acidiferrum sp. | reverse complement strand
AACTCTCTCAAGATTTGAGTCGATAAACCGCATCGTTTTTGCGCACCCTCCCAACAACCTTTATCCCAACAGATTGACCTGGCTCAGCAGCGGAAATTTGCACGTGTTCATATTCCATTGAGTCGATCGTTTGTTGTAACTTCGTTAAACTGCCGCGCACAATGATTCGATCTCCCTTTCTTGCAGATGAAACAAGTTCAATAATCGCTACACTAGCTTCCGCATAGAAATGTGTGACTCGCCCAATTCTTTCGTATGGTGATTCCATGAGGGAGATCCTTCTAGCGCGAAGCTCCGAAGGTTTTTGAAAGATATGAGTATGGGGCTTCTGAACACATAATAGGTTATGACAGTCGTAAAAACATAGGCACAAATGAGGCCCACCGAATGAGCTACGAATGTGAAGAATTAACATAGGCGAATGACAATTGCCAGATGTGCTTCAAGTAATCGTAGACGAGATCCTCGCAAAACGAAGCGATCTTAGCGCAAATCAAATTCGGGAGTTAATCGAAGAAAAAAAGAAGGAGGGCAGAGGGCTTCTTTCCGATGAAGGCGCAGCGAGACTCGTGGCCGAAGAACTCCTTATTCAAACCCGCGGGACGGAGTTGGGAAGAATGCATGTGAAAAATCTTGTCAGCGGTTTGAACGATGTCACTCTATCTGGACGCGTTCTCCTCGCATGGCCTCCTCAACAGTTTCAACGACGCGACGGAACATCGGGACGAGTAATGCGCATCATTCTAGTTGACCGAAGTGGAAAAGCGCGATGCGCATTATGGGATAGACATGTCGACATCGCTGAAAAAGCAGGCAACTTACAGGGTCGAATACTAAGAATCGGTCATGCATACACCAGACAAGGATTGACGGGAGAAGCTGAAGTTCATGCTGGCGACCGCAGCAGCGTGGAAATAGATCCTTCCGGTCTACAAATGTCTGAATTTCCAGAGTTCAAAGAATTATTCACCAGGATCAGTGATCTTGGGCAGCAAGATAATTCGATCAATGTAGTAGGAATCATACAAACTGATCCTAGAACTTACAAGTTTGAAAGGGATGAACGTCCCGGAAGTGTCCTCCGCACTTTACTCGCAGACGACTCGGGCACCGTACCCATAGTAGTTTGGAATGAGAGAGCAGAAGAGCTGGAGGAATTAAGAATTGGAGATATCTTGCAAATAATAAACTGTAGAACAAGGATCGATAATAATGGGAAGTTGGAGGTTCATGTCGAATCCAGAAGCCAGGTTACTAAGCTTGATTCTCCACCTGACTACCTGAAGCCTCCAATATCCAGAAGCTACGAGATAGGCACCATCTCGAGTCAGACAGCATCAATTGACATATCCGTCTTCATATTAGCGAAAGGAAAAACCCAAGAAATTAAGCGAACTACCGGCGAAACCATGAAACTGTCCACCTTACTAGTGGGCGATGGGACGGGCGTAATCCAACTGTCCCTGTGGGATGATAAGGCGACCAATTTCAACCAATTCAACGAGGGGGATTTCTTGCAGTTGCGGAATGCGACTGTAACAGAATGGTCCGGAAATCTTCGGCTAAACCTCGGAAAGTCAGGAGAAATCGAAACGATCGAGAAGAAGAGCACAATGTCAACCCCGCCTATTACGACTCTTAACTCTCTTCAGTCTGCGAAAGCCCTCCTGATCGTTGAAGGCCTAATTGCGGATTCACCAACAATACGGCAGGTAACAACAGAAAGGGAACCTAACGTAAACGTTGCTTCCTTCACGCTCAAAGACGATACTGGTTCAGTGAGAGTTACCCTGTGGAGAGAACATGCGGGCTTTGCATCTAATCTTCATGCTGGACAACGAGTGAAACTTACCGGAATCCGTGCGCACGCTGGCCTTGGCGGGCAACCTGAGCTAAGCTCAATTCAACTTACAAAAATCGAGACAATCGGTCCATACTCAGAAGGCGTAACCAAATGAGTTCACATCCAAAAATCTAATATCTATTTCAATAACATTACATAGATAAGATTCAGGAGCCCATGCAGCCTCTATGTCGCTGCCTAATTTCTTCCGAGACTGAAACTAAAATTAATGATGCGTAGTAGGTATCTATTTTGTCCCTTCTTCGGAACGTCATCGGACCACATCCCAACCTATGGGATTACGTGAACAACATAAGGAACCCCACAGTGAAATCAACAATAAAGAAGCGAGTGCAGGAATATCAACCCAAACGTCAGATTATAGAAAAATTCGCAGGCCTTACTGATAGATACTTCTTCGTCGTATTTGCGACGGAGTGGAACGTCGAGTGCAGGACAGAATTACCCAACCTCATGAAGTTCTTCACTGCAACCAACAATGCCGTATTAAACATCAAGGTCATCGATTTTGATGAAAACCGCGATATCGCCGACGAAATGAACGTTCTCAGAATCCCAACAATAATAGTGCATGACAAGTCTTGGCGCGAAATCGGTAGATTCGTCGAGAAGCCTCAGCATGGCGAGACTTTGGAAGACGACCTCTGGGAAATAATCCAAAAACATGTTCAGAAGACGAGCTAGATTCAAGCTATCCGTGATATTCGATTAATACGTCGAGATCTTAATCACTCCAGGTATCTTCAGCATCTTCTGCAGTACTTCACCACTCGGCTCTTTCTCTACAACCAATGTCAACTTAGGCTCCGGCGTGAGATCCGGATCGTCAGCTACAGCCTGTCGAATCGCAATGTTTTCCTGAGCAACAAGAGTAGCAGCCTGCGCTACAATTCCTACCGTATGCGGATCAGCATAAATCTCTATGACACTGTAGTTGAGAAAACGTGCGATCTCAGCCAGGAAGGGCCCAGCAGGACGCATTCTCTCAAACACAGATTTGAGAACAGGATCTGAAGATATCAACTCCGCAGTCTCTCTTACAGTTCTTCGATCCACACCTAAGTGACGCGCTATTTTCGCGTCGGACAATTCGATTCCACCACAATAAATTAATGAATTTCCTCGTATACCCAACCCAAGCTCTACAAGAGCTCTAACAACTTTCTGCCTTCCAGGATAGTCCTTGACTCGCTCTGAGATTTGTCTCCACATGAGCCTTCAGGAATCACGTACAAAATTGTGCAATAAAGGCTTCGATTGTACATTGTAGATGAGAAGTTGCGTTTCCTAACTATACGGCCTAAATCGAAATTTTTCTGAGGTTTCGGCGGTCACTCTTTTCGAACTAACTTCGTTAGATCCATCGTTTGTAACTGTTCTCGAATCTCGTCGAGCCACCGATCAAATGTCCGGTCTGTTGGACAAGTTATATGCAATCTTCCGTCCGGAAGTAGCTTCAGGCTACCTTGGTCTTCGGTCTTGAGTGGAATGATTACGTTCTCACGATGAATGTTGAACGAGTCAGTAATCTCGAGTATCTTTATGATTTGTTCAGGGCGCAACGATACCACCATGATTCAGCGTTTGTGTCGTTAATAACGAGATAGTCGACATTTACTCATGCTAAGCGCGGATATCGTACCAATGCATCTGGACTGGTGCTTGCGCAAGGAGCCGAGTCTCATTGAATAAATCTATGATTCGTTGAACTGAACTGTTGTCGCTGTTTATACTGTATACGCTAACTGGGCCATAATTTTTCATATGAATAAGATCTGCTGCAAGTAATTTGCTTAAATGTTTCCGTATAACTTTCCTATCCAACCCACTAAATTTCGCAATTTTATAGATCGTTAGATCTTCTCCACGGTTCCGAGCAAGAACTAATAGAATTCGAAGTCTTGCTTCGCTACCAAGAACTTTCAAAAGAAGCGGTCTCAGCGGCAATATGCTCACGAAAACATAAACGGTCACGTGTAGAAATAAGCAAGAGAGTTAAGTGAAAGTATATTTCGTCTGAGACCTGATCATGCGAAACATGCGTTTCTTAATTCAAACCATGTGTCGATTCATAAATTGGAATTGTCCCAACGGCTATATTCAATACCCGTTCTGGATAAAGGCAATAATTTGACCTCTTACCATCGGATATGGTTAACTCTGACGTAAACAATCTTTAGGATGAAGGATTTGGTCTGCGTATTCTGTGAAATAGTCAAAGGAACGGCTCAGGCTTACATAATCTATGAAGATGAGCAGTTCATCGCAATATTAGATAAGTATCCGATTTCGATTGGGCATACGCTTGTTCTTCCAAAGCTACACTGTGAACGAGTAAACGATCTATCCCAGAGAGATTTCTGTGCTCTGTACGCACGTGTGTACGCGTTAAATCCATTGATCACCGCTCGAGTAAACGCGTCTGCCTCACATATCTCCATTAATGATGGAACTGCAGCTAACCAGCTTATTCCGCATGTTCATGTTCACATAATTCCTCGAAACGTGGACGATAGTGCCGGATTCATATCGAGAAAGCTGCTTCGAGAAGAAGAAATGAAGCAGATTATGCGAAAGATTCAAACAAAAAATATTCAGATTACGTTTTAGTTCGAGGTCAGACGGAACCTTGAACTCGATTTACTAGTAATTATAAATGCCGTCGACTTCATTCTTCATTCAATACGTTCTCCGTAATTAGACTCTTCCAGACTGGAATTCGGAGAGATAAATTATAGTAGCACGCAGTTTACTACGCGACCATTGATGTTAACATGCCTGATAAGAAGTTCACGAAGATCTTCTTTGCAACAGATCTCCATGGTTCCGGTAAGTGTTACGAAAAAATATTGAGCGCCGCAAAGTTCTACAAGGTTGACGTCTTGGTTCTAGGAGGCGACATGACCGGCAAGATGCTTGTCCCGATCGTTGACTACGGCAACGGCACGTTCAAGGCAGACTACATTGGCGAAAAAACCTTACACAACCTAGACGAAGTGAAGTCTTTGGAGCGGGAGATAACTGACAGTGGCTACTACCCGTATCCCTGTAGCAAGGGAGAGATGGATGAGCTCACCGCGTCCAAAGAGAAAGTGGACAAAGTCTTTATGAACGTCATGAAGGACGCGTTACTGAGATGGGTCGACCGCGCTGAGCCTTTCCTCTCTGACCTAGGTGTGACGTGCTATTTGACGGGCGGGAACGACGATTATCAAGAAATTGTCGATGCCGTCCAAGATACTCCTCATGTCAAGAACGCCGATCACAGAGTGCTCAAGATTGATGAGCTTCACGAAATGGTGAACCTGGGATGGAGCAATCCAACTCCCTGGAAATGTCCGCGAGATCATACCGAGGAAGAACTTGAAGCCATGATGGAGAAACTCGTTTCCTCTGTTTCAGATAAGGAGAACTGCGTGTTTAACGTCCACGTACCTCCGATAAACTGTGGGTTAGATACGGTCCCGAAACTGGACGATTCCGTTTATCCACCGAAACCTGTGATTGACAAGGGTCAGGCAGTAATGATCGGTGCTGGCAGCACTTCAGTTCGTCGCGCCATTGAAAAATATCAACCACTCGTAGATCTTTGCGGCCATATCCATGAATCCAGAGGAACTACCAGGATTGGGAGAACACTTGTGTTAAATCCGGGGAGCGAATATCCGGAAGGGACACTTAGGGGAGCCATTGTGAATATTGGAGACAAGAAAATACTTAGCTTTCAGCTCACGTCCGGATAATAGAATCGAATCCTAAGCCAGCACATTAATCCGTTGTAGAATTCCTGGGATATCAAACAATTTTCGAGTCTGCATAAGCCTGACAGTCTCTGCCTGAGGTCGAATCCGAAGCCTTACCCCAAATTTGCAAGGCTAGGATAGCTACTGCCTAGCGGTTTCACGTTGATTGGGCTTGTACCGCCCAGGATTGCTGAATTATAGGGGTGGCAGTTCCTTGTAGGCAAGCGTTATGTCAATGCCACGCTTGGAGTAGTACGACTTAGAGATCACGTAAATTATGATTCCAGCGATGAAGCTGCCCGCGACCCAACCATATGCAATTGGGTTTCCCCCCCATATCGCTGCGTAGTTGAGGAATTGGAATGTTATGTATGCAAATACGATTGTCATCAGGGCGCCGGCGGTGGCTAGAATTGCTTTGGATCGTCCTTTCTCATTCTTGAGAGCATAACGTACAGCAGCTATTCCTATGAAGAAGAAATAGATCATAGCGGCGACCACAGCTCCGTAGAGTGAAACTAACGTACCGTAGAAGAACGAGGCTAATCCGATCAAAAGTATTGTGCCTACGAGCTCAATTAGCAACGCGATAGTGGGCGAACTATACTTCGGGCTTACGTACGATATCTTCTCGGGCAGAAATCGGTCGAACGACTGAGCAAAGAGGTATCGTGATAGAACGATGATTGCGTACGCTATGATGGCTACGTTCCAGAGGATCCAGCCTAAGCCTATGAACCACGAGACCGCAGGTATGGTAGAGACACCCATTGCGAGCGTCCAGAAGTTAAACGACCAGTTGTATACCAGGTTCGCGTTTCCTAACGCCCCATTGATGAAATTGAAACCGCCGGCATAGTACATGCTTGCAAATGCCGCTGTCACAACTATGAGAGTTACAAAAGACGATATGAATACATTGTATCGCAACGCGCCTTTACCTTTAATCTCAGAAGCTACAGCTGGTCCTGCGTTCAACCAAGGATAGACGAAGATGGCGAAGAATGGGAGCATGAATATGGTTGCTCCAAAATCGAACGTTGAACCAGTGTACGAATTAGCAACTGCAGTATATGATGTGTTAGCGCCGATCGAGTTTAGGAAACTCATGTAATTCTGCACTCCCGTCGTTCCCGCGGCCAAAAGCGTAAAAATCGCTACAAAAGTTGCTGCTATAGCGAGTATTACAGCGACCGCTACAACTTTGAAACCCAATTTTGGCTTGAAAACGTTGATGGCGATAAGGACAGCAAAGACTAATGCTGCAATGAGAAACTGTCCCACTAGGTTAGCTCCAGGAATATTGCCTGGCAACGCAAGAGGAAGCATGTTCGAGTAACCAAGTGAAACTCCAACCGAACCAATCGAAACAACTGCCGCCAGCGCTATCAGTGCCATATATGCCATCGTCTCAAGCGTGTAGCCCATGAACGCAAGGGGTCCTCCGAAGAACCCCCCGTAGACACGAGAAACCCAAACGTAGTCTCCACCAGTCCGACTGACTCTTGTCGTCATCATTGTATACACAATAATCTCCGGGATTGATAGCAACCAAGCCAGTATAGAGCCATAAACCAAGTTCACCCCAGACATCGATGAGAGCAGCACCGTTGTGAAACCTATGACCCCGAGGGCAGCGCCGCCTGACATGTTACTCAGATTCAGGCTTACTACATCCAATAACGAAACGTCTCTCCGTAGTCCCGAAGCTTTCCTTACAAACGCCACAGGTTGACTTGCCATAAGCTAACCCTCAATGTTGGTCTAGCCTATTACTAATTTAACACCTTCCTATTCTATTCAGAACTGGTTATCAGAGCAAAAACCTGCTCTTTGAGTTACTCAATTTTGGTTTTCCTTCATTAGATGGATTAAAAAAAGCTAACAAAGTTTCATTTAGGCGACGGCCTATCACTTCGTGTGATAAGGCCCTTGGCAAAATATGGCAATGCACGCCCTGACTTTCTCGAAGAAGTACACAGAATCATGGATGCGGCCAAAAACGAAGGCGTGCTATTGAGGTTACTCGGAGCATTAGCGTTTTACATTCATTGCCCAAAATTTTCCTACATACAGGAAATGCTCGGACGCACGTTTACTGACATAGACTTCGCATCCTACAAAAAGGAAACCACCAGAATCAACGCTCTTTTCACCGAACTCGGGTATCAGTATGACGTGCGAGTGAGAGCCCTTTTCGGCTCCAGGTTAATATTTTACGATACCAGCGGCACCAGTAGACATTGCGATGTCTTCTTAGACAAGCTTGAGTTCTGCCACGACATTGTTTTTCAGGATAGACTCGAAGTTGATGATCCAACGATTCCGCTCGCAGAGCTCCTCCTCGAGAAAATGCAAATAGTCAAACTGGAGGAGAAGGACGCG
>DASQZS010000262.1:0-2828 GCA_035638535.1 Candidatus Acidiferrum sp. | reverse complement strand
GTAAGAGAGGGATCGCGGTCACAGTAGCTATCAAAGGCTTTGGCTTCGGCACCCTTCCCGACTTCGCTGCCGCCTCCATTCAAATCACACCGACCGGAAAATTCGTAGTCGGAGTTAGTTGCCCGGAGATTGGCCAGGGGGCAATCACAGCCTACTCTCAGATTGCGGCAGACGCCCTGCATTGCGACATCGCTGACATATACATCGCCTCTGCCGACTCGCAACTCGCACCCGACACTGGGACATCGTCCGCGTCGATGGCATTGGTCAGAGGTGGAAACGCCATCTTGGCCGTCGCGCCTAAGATGAATCAATTACTTCTCGACGTAGCCGCCGAGATAACTGGAGAGCCGAAGGAGGATCTTGATTTCGGTGGATCAAAAATTTCCAGTACACAGAAACCTGGGAAATCAGTATCTTACGTTGAGATCGCGCAATTTCTCATTCGCAGAGGCTCGGAAACAAGGATTGTCGCAGGGTTCGAAGTTCCGCGTGTCGACAAACCGGTCGAGGGGAGCATAGAGATTCCCCATTGGTCGTACATGTACGCCACCGCCATTGCCCTCGTGGAAGTTGACACATTAACCGGCGCTACGAAAGTTCTACAATTCTTCCTCTCACCAGATTCTGGCACGGTAATCAACCCCCAATCCTACACGGGCCAATGCGAGGGCGCAATCGTGCAAGGATTAGGGTTCGCGTTAACTGAAGAAACACAAATCGATAACGGACAAATCAAGACAAACAATTTCACAACATACATCATACCCACCATCCGTGATGTCCCAGAAATTCAGATCGAGCCGGTAGAGACTTACGAAAAGATCGGCCCGTATGGAGCCAAAGGTTTGGGGGAGATTGGCATAATACCCGTCGGATCAGCCGTCGCGAACGCAATCTACGACGCCACGGGAACCAGGCTCTTCACGCTGCCAGCCACCCCAGAACGGGTTTTCCAGGCCCTCAAACGGAATGAGAACCGAGATGCCGCCAAAAGTCAAAGTTAGGCTGTTCCACGAACTGAGATCCGCCCTGGGTCAAAGCGAGATAGAACTCGACGCCAACACTCTTAACGACGTGGTGGAATCGTTGATTTCGTCAAACGGCTCAGTGAAGGAACTGCTTTTCGACGCAAAAGGGAAGCTGCGCAGCTACACCATGTTCTACATTAACAATACCCCTCAAAATCCTCCGGAATTAGCAAGGAAACTAAATGACGGGGACCTAATCCTATTAGTTCCAACAGCAGCTGGCGGATGAGAATAGTTGCGCAGGTTTGACATGTTCGTACCGGAGAACCTAGGCGATCTACTTCAGTATCTCGACTCACATCAAGCCGGAGTACACCTGATCGCGAACGGGACCGATCTGATCAATCGGATTCAGCGAAGACAGGTTAGCCCGAAAGTATTGGTTGACCTTACAGGCCTGACTGAGTTCAGGTATGTGAAGTGGGAGGGTGGGATGATTAAGATCGGTGGCTTAACGACAATATCTGAGCTTGTCGCATCTCCCTTCATGGACTCGCGATATGATGTTTTCAGGGAGGTTGCAATGAAGTTTGGCGGACCATCGATAATTAACATGGCAACTGTTGGAGGAAACATTTGTTCCGCTTCATCATCAGAAGACCTACTGCCAGTGCTACTGGTTCTTGATGCAGAAGTTCAAGTTCGCAATATTCATGGAGTGCGAACGCTTCGAGTGGAAGATTTCGTCAAAGGAAAACGAATGACCGACCTAAAACCAAATGAAATCCTAGTAGAGACAAGCTTCAGGGAAATAGATTCACACTCAGCCTGCAGCTTTGAAAAGGTTGGAATGAGAAATTCACTCATAATCGCCTTCGTAAATTGCGCAGTCTACCTGAAATTGGCTGAGAATAAGATGTGTGACGAGATTCGTATCGCCTTCAACCGAGTTAATGGAAAGATTCCGCAACGAGCACGGCAGACTGAGAAAATAATGGCAGAAAAGAAACTGAATGAACAATTGTTGTCCGACGCGGTCGCAACGTTGAGAAACGAACTCAAGCTGACCTCGGACTTTAGGGCCTCAGAGGAATACCGCTTGGAAGTCGCGTGCGCCATCTTCAAGCGTGCGGTAAGTAGATGCGTCGATAGACTTGCTGGAGAGGAGATACTTGTCTAAACATTTACTGAAACTCTCCGTCAACGGCAAAGACTACGCGGTCGTCGTCGAATCACACGAACGATTATTGGATGTGTTGCGGGACAAGTTAGGGTTGAAGGGGACGAAGGAAGGCTGCAGCACAGGGGACTGCGGAATATGTGGCGTATTGATGGATGGAAGATTAGTGAACTCATGCCTGATCTTTGCCATTCAAGCGAGAAACAAGAAAATCGTGACTATCGAAGGCATAGGTTCCGCGGAAAAGCTTCATCCCATACAACGTGCCTTCATGAAATGGAACGCGGCCCAGTGTGGTTACTGCATCCCAGCCATGATCTTAGCAAGTAAGGATCTGCTCGAAAAGAATCCCAACCCTACTACTGAAGACGTCAAAAAAGCGACCCGCGGCATCATTTGTCGATGTACGGGGTACGTGAAAATCTTCGAAGCCGTCAAAACGGCTGCTTCTGAAATGAGGGGGTCCGAGTAATTGACTGATCAGGCAGCGATGAAGAAGCTCACGCAGAGCGAACAGATGCTGGTAGTGGGTAAGAGTGTTGGACGAGTAGACTCACTCGACAAAGTACTTGGTAAACCAATCTACACGATGGATATCGTACCAGAAAACGCCCTCTACTTGAAAGTGGTCAGATCCAATGTCGCCCACGCACTACTCAAGCGAGTGGACCTATCGG
>DASQZS010000261.1:0-4893 GCA_035638535.1 Candidatus Acidiferrum sp. | reverse complement strand
GATGAAGTTCCGTGAACAGGTTTGCCTGTTTTGGAGTTAGAATATCAATCCAAACTTTCATTGGACTCGCTTCGCATTATTCCATCTGAAGAGAAATGACTCACGGAAAAGCCTGATCAAGCCCTGGTTCTTCGTATGATTAGGAGTGTATACAATGGGGTTCCAATATCGTTCAGATTCCTCAGCAGCCCAAATCACGAATATCAAGTCCTCGCTGTCTATAAGTGTCCCACGTACAGGATGCCAAGGCTCGCTTGTATCTCTGACGACGCCACCCGAATTGATAAGGTCGGTAACTTCTCTCCCTAATCCGTCTTCCGTAATTTGCATCAAAATTATCACCTTGACGCCACGCTTGAGGGCCCTCTTCAGATCAACCTTAACTTTTGGAAGCCATGAAAACAATGCCGTAGAAATCAAAATCTCATCGTCGGCGCGTTGCAGATACTCTCGGGTTTTGTCTTCCATCGAGCCCAGGCTGTCTAGCGGTTCAAGAAGTTCCTCAGCCTTAACTTGAAGATGACTTGCCACATACAATGGTTCGATCTGTCTCTGCAAAGACTTCAAATGATCATCTATCTGGAGAACGTTCGATTCGAAATTTCGGCGTAAGTAACTCAAATATTCACGCTTTGCCTGCTCAGGAGATATCGCATGAAATTGTTTAGGCCTTGTTTGTACTATCCGAGCAAATCCCTTCAACATCAACTGTTCTAGCGTACTGTATACGCGTGTAATGGGAACGGATGTAATGCGTGATATTTCTTCTGCTGTAAGCTCTTTTCTGGAAAGAAGTGCAATGTATGCTTCAGATTCATATGACGTCAGTCCTGCTTGTCGTAACATTTCAAGTAGCTTAGCCGAAGACATGATTAACTATTCTAGAGTGAAAAACAGTTAAATATTTCGCTTATCCGGTTTCATAAGGAAGAGTCTCAGAATGTCATCGGTACCATTAACGCTCGAACCAGGCGAGATCGCAGTACGAATTAGAGACGGCGCGCTTACAGTGGCAGTTGTCGGCTTGGGCTGGATGGGCCTCCCGACCGCCTGTTTGTACGCCGAAGCTGGTGCGAAGGTGATCGGCGTCGACATGAATCCGAAAATTGTTGAACGAATTTCGAGAGGTGAGCCAACAATTGATGAGCCTGGCCTCGCAGTCATGCTCAAGAAAGCGATAAGAAGTGGCAGATTTACCGTGACAACAAACAGTGAAGAAGCCGCATCGAATTCAGATATATTATTCATAATTGTCCCCACAATGATTGACAAACAGAAGCACGCAGACTATTCTTCAGTTGAGGATGCTTGCGCCAGAATCGGCAAGAACATCAGAGCCGGGAGTCTAATTATTTTCGAAAGCACATGTGGACCTGGAGTTACCGAGCGAGTCGTAAAGGAAACCATCGAAAAATATTCTGGACTTCAGGTAGGACAAGGGTTTGGACTCGCATACAGCCCAATTCGCGCTATGGGTGGACGCGCAATCCAAGACTTACAGAGTTATTCTAAAGTCGTTGGGGCTACAGACAAGAAAAGCCTTGAAGCTGCCTGTGCTGCGCTGTCTGTAATCGTGAAAGGTGAACTAATCAGAGTAAAAGACATCAAGTCAGCGGAACTATCAAAACTCTTCGAAACAATATATCGAGATGTCAACATCGGTCTGGCTAATGAATTCGCTCTTCTCTGCGAGGAGATCGGGGTCGATTATCTCGAAACTATGCGGGCAGCAAATAGCCAGCCTTATTCCCATCTACACTCAACGGGAGTAGGTGTCGGAGGGCACTGCCTTCCGGTGTATCCATATCTTTTGACATCGGAAACTTACGCATTGGACGCAAAACTGCGAATAGTGCTTGATGCTAGGAAGATAAACGATCTAATGCCACGTCACACAGCGAAACTAGCTTCAGACGGATTGCGGATCTGCGGAAAATCATTGAAACGTGCGAAGGTGGCGGTCCTCGGAATCAGCTATCGACCCAATGTGAAAGAAACTCGATTCTCTCCTTCCCTCGAATTGATCAGTATACTGAAGAAACGTGGAGCACGTGTCATCTCATTTGATCCACTGTTCAATGCGTCAGAAATGGAAAGCATGGGACTAACTTCTGAACCGACACTTCGCAGAGCGATAGAGAAAGCCGATTGTGTAATCTTAACCGTGGCGCATGATGAATTCAAAGACATGGACACAATCGAATTGGCTGCTCGCATGTCAAAACAGGGGCTTGTAATAGATTGCACGGGAACGGTTGATCCAGTGAGTGTTGAGAAAAGTGGCCTTGTCTATCGGGGACTCGGAAGAGGTCTATGGACGCGATGAACCGGCTGGGCATGGCTGTAATTGGAACTGGCTTTTGGGGACGAAATCAAATCCGCATCCTCTCTGACCTTGATAACGTGAACCTAGCATGCGTATATGATCTTAATTCGGAAGCTGCGAAATCAGTGGCTGAACAATTTAGTGTGGAAACTTCAAGCAATTTGGACGATGTACTTTCACGCAAAGACGTTAGCGCGGTTACTGTCTGTACTCCAACAACAACCCACAAGGAGGTTGCCATGAAGGCGCTCAATGCAGGTAAGCATGTGCTGGTTGAGAAGCCTATGACGAATACGATCTCGGAAGCTCAGGAGTTATTGTCACTCGCAGATAGAGAAGGGCTTCGTCTCATGCCAGGTCACATAGAACGCTTCAACCCTGCCGTCAATTACCTACGTTCCTTAGTTGACGATCGTCGTTTGGGCAGCGTAATCTTGCTCCTGGCAAGAAGGGTAGGCCGATGGCCTGAACGAATAGGAGACGTGGGTGTGGTTAGAGATTCTGCTATTCACGACGTAGACATCGCCAGATTCGTCTTCAACGATGAAGTTAGCTCGGTCTACGCTCGGGTCGGAAGTCTGAAACATACAAGAGAGGATTACGCTGAGATAATGCTGCAATTTCTGGGAGGAGGAACGGCGTTTATTGATGCAAACTGGCTAGCGCCACGCAAGGCACGGACGCTCGTCGTCACTGGAAGCGACGCGACGGTACAGCTGGATTACATAACTCAGGAACTGACCATTGAGGATTCTGAGAAGATTGCTAAACCGGATATCCCCAAACAGGAACCGCTCAGGAACGAACTTAGCCACTTCGTAAATGGTATTCTTAACGACAAGCCATTTGCGGTCACTGGTTTAGACGGTTTACGCGCTGTCGAAATATGCGAACTTGTGCTACAATCAGCTGGCACAAGCCATACCATGAGCTTAGCGGGACGCAACGTTGGGTGAATCGTGGAATCGTCTGAAATCCTCGATGAACGTATTTGCAAATTGATCGGCTCGCTTCTCTGCCTGTCTTTTCTTTCCTGAAAACGTTCGCAGATGGTGGTAGAATTCGTGGAGTATGATGAACGGATTAGAAAGATATTCACTCTTCGAAACGTAAATCCGCTTCTCATTAGGAAGATAACATCCCAGGACTCGTCTATGCCGCTTAACCGTCCCAACTCGTAGGTCAGGGGCGACGATCTCGTAGTAACTAGACAGCAGCTGTAGCGCTCGTTCAGGTTTTCCTTCGAGTATTACTTGTACAACTTGAATATGTAACTCAACCTCATCCTGCATTTCGTTATTTCTCCAGAAAACGGTATATTCGAGTTAACTCAGCATCCTACATAGCTGATTAACAAATTGAAAAGGAAACTCATGGAAATTCTTGCTTGTCCCATGGATAAATTCTATCCGTTGGACTTACAAGTTTTCGAAGAAAAGGAGGAAATTAGCTCGGGCATAATAATGTGTTCCAAATGTAATCGTTGGTATCCTATAATAGACGAAATTCCACATATGTTGCCTGATGATTTACGAGAACAAAACGAGGATGTGCCATTTCTCCAAAAATGGAAGGAGAAGATTCCTGAGAAGGTCCTGCAAGAAGGAAGACCATTTAACCTGAAGCCGGCTACATGATGAGCGATGAACCATTTTGGTAAGAGAATTCGTAAGAACACCTAACGCGCCCCAACCAGCAGGACCCTACTCGCAGGCCATCAAAGCAGGATCGTTTGTTTTCGTTGCCGCTCAGGGACCCGTCGATCCGAAAACCGGTAAGATGGGAGAGGACATCGAAGCTCAAACTCGACAGACGCTACTAAACGTTAAAGCGATATTAGAAGCGGCGGGGTCAGCTATGACGGACGTAGTCAAGGTTTCGGTCTTCCTGAAGAACGCCGGCGATTTTAGTAAAATGAACGAAATCTACAAGACCTTCTTTCCACAGAACTGCCCAACTAGAACCACCGTCGAAGCCAAGTTTGCTGGACCAATGCTCGTAGAGATCGACGCCATAGCCTTTCGTGACTGAGTCAGTGTTTCGTAACTCCAGTGAATTGGATTATCCCAACACTTGAGGTGACTCAATAGCAGCGCAGAATTCGCTCAACCGATTCACCACGCAACAACTGACCGAAGGATCGGATCTTGGATAAAGTTAGTCTAATCGATTGCAGGACCGCAGGAATTTCAGGAGATATGCTGCTTGCAGCCTTCATCGATGCCGGCGCTGACCTACCTTCCGTCGAACGCATGCTTCAGTTAATTCCAACCTATTATTCGAAATGTAAATCAATTCGGCTTGAACGTAAGGACGTGAAGATGCATGGTTTTCGCGCGTGTAGGGTAGATATCAAGATCACCGAGGATCAGAGTGATACTGACGCGATCACGTTCTCTAAAACTGTCGAAAGAATTGTTGAATCATCCGGTATGGGTGAGAAAGCTTCTGCGTTTGCAATTAATTCCGCTAATCTTTTGATTGCAGCAGAAAGCAAGGTTCACGGTGCTCAACCCTCGGATACGCACTTGCACGAGGCGGGATCCGCCGATACGTTAGCAGACATC
>DASQZS010000260.1:0-4194 GCA_035638535.1 Candidatus Acidiferrum sp. | reverse complement strand
ATACCAAGCATCATGAAATTCGCTTAGGCACCTATGACACGGTTCGGTGCATACGGGAATAGTATCGGAGAAGTTCGGTTGTCCATACACTTTGCCTGCGACGTGGTGTTCCTGCAATCTTGTTCGTGGATTTGCTGACTTTCCGATTATCTGGCAGACAACACAATAGTCAGGGTTCTTACATTCACTGGCCTCTTTCAACAGGTTAGTTAGATCAAGCGAATGGAGCTCGTTAGGGCGCGTAGTCTCGTCATCAACTTCAGCAATAAGTCTCCGCGCCTCCAGAATTTGATCAAAATCCAATCTCTATCGACCGTAGATCTCTCGAGTTTCTCGAGTCGGTTCCTGCGCAGCGAGTCTATAGATTACTCTCGGATTCGTTTCTAGCGTATGCCAATGACCTTTGATGTCTTTGAATCGTCTCGTTCGAAATTCTCTCAAGAAGGAGGTTTTGCCTGTATCCAAGAATTCTTTGATTATGTTGTGATATTCGCCAACAGTCGAAGCTGTTCGGGAGCTAACTTCGACCGGAACTTTTCGACCTTTTTCATAGATCGTCATCACTCGAGAGATTCGGTCGAATTTCTTAACAACCAATCGTCCGTGCACTCTACGAAAGGCATTGGTGTTTGCGACAACGGTCTCTAGCCGAAGTCCGACCTGTTTAGCTGCCTTCCTTGGACTCAGTTTTTCACGTCTAACCAAAGAGATGACTTCAAGCGATCGTCTGCGTAATAGTCGCTGTTCGGGAGTGAGCTTTGCGTAATGCCGTTCCCATAGTGGAACAATCCGCCTACGATTTGGTCGATTTTGAGAACGAGATTTCTTGGCCAAGGACTATCCCCCTATTCCCTACCGCGTCCCGGCAACAAATTGGGACCCCATGGTCCGAATCGTTTCCGGTTCTCTTCGTTTCTAGTCCTCTTGCAGTTTGGACACTTAATACGCCAACGGAATGTTCCCCTGTAGATCCATACGTGGCCGCACTCACACGTCACTTGTATTTCTCTTGGAGATTGCTCAGACAGCGTCAGGTTCCCTCCAGGAAGGATCGCTTAGCCTTAGCTGAGAGGACATCCATTGAATCGAGAGTTCTGAGTATGCAGTAACGATAGAATCCGCTCTTGCTGAGCCCTAATTGTACCCTAACGGTTTCCGTGAGCGCGAACAGGTCATTGGATAACCAAACTACCTGTCTGCTTCCTTGTTCTTTCAGCAAATTCACGTACTGTCACTGGACTACGCATCGCCATGCAACTACTTATAAAGTTGTGTTAAACAACGTAGGTAGTCTCAATGGACTAGGTACCACGTATGGGCCCATATCAGTCTGAAGCGAAGAAATCGAACAGAACCAAAATCTTACAGACGCTAGTTGAGCCGAAAACTTTCACTCAATTGTGGAACACTTTACAGCCTACACTCAAATCAAGATCTGCTCTCTCTAACCATCTTAGTGAATTGAAAGAAGAACATTGCATAGTTCGTCAGGTTCAGGGGGATGACATCGTTTACGTACTTACTCCCAAAGGAAAATCGGAAGTCGGTAGGGAAGCAATGTATGTTGGTCATTTACGAAATTATTTCGACAAAGAGATCGACCCGCACATAGAGGATGCGGATGAAAATTTCCTGAAAACTTATGCGGAGAAACTTGCGCCATTAATTTTGTACGCAGCAATTAACGACATTCAAGCAGGAGGTGGATTGATTGAGGCTGTCGTGCCCTTGGTCAAAGACACGTTATGGATCGAGAAACATATTTCCGCTCAGGCCAAAGTTGGAAGTTACGGACCGAAAGCGAATGACATCAAAGAAGTTTTAACGGCTGCAGCGGATATCAAGCAGAATCCGAAGAAGTTCAGAAAACAAATCGAATCACTTAGAGCTTCGC
Organism: Candidatus Acidiferrum sp.; assembly: GCA_035638535.1. Classification (GTDB taxonomy): domain Archaea; phylum Thermoproteota; class Bathyarchaeia; order 40CM-2-53-6; family 40CM-2-53-6; genus FEN-987. The sequence continues at coordinate 2,300 of DASQZS010000260.1, read as the reverse complement.
TCAAGCAAATTTATCCAGACGAGATTGAACATCTCGAAAAGGTATGGCAATATCAGCACTAGTTCAGGTCTGATCATTGAAACAACTATACTTGTCAGGATTCGGCATTTCACTTAACGTTGATCGAGCACGACTTCTAATTAGGAACGGACTGAGCGAGCCCGATACTGTACGAGAACAAATTACAGTCCTCCCACGTAACGCGCCCTTTGACTCAGTGATTGTTGACGGACACTCAGGCTCTCTAAGTCTTGATGCGATCAAATGGCTCGCTCGTCATAACATTGCAATGTTCGTCCTCGACTTTAATGGAAAAATTTTGACTTCAATGCTTCCCAGAGAACCGGTCAACGGGGCGTTAAAATTAGCTCAACTTGCAACTTACAATAATCCGCAAAAGAGGATGCTGATTTCAAAGAGATTGATTGCAGCAAAAGCACAAAGAACTTTGGATGTTCTCGAATGGCTTGATTCAAGATACGATAGGATTGATTCTGTAACGGATAGCATCCGGCTAAAGATGAAACGAATCGACGAATCCGAAAGTTTGCCAAGATTAATGCAAGTAGAAGGCGACATTGCAGACCGATACTGGGATCAGTTGATGAAGATTCTGCCAAAGAAATTCGGCTTTGTTTCACGGATGCATGAATCACATCAAATGAACTCAGCCGACCAAGTCAACACGCTTGTCAATTACTGTTACTCAATTCTCGAGTCGCAAGTCCGCAAAGCGTTGAACAGCGTCGGATTAGAGGCCACCATCGGTTTCTTACATGAAGCACGCCAAACCAAGTATTCTCTTTGCTATGATGTGATGGAGCCATACAGGTTCTTAGCGGACACAACAGTAATCGAATGTTTAGAGCATGATCGCTTCGGTCGGAAGGATTTCTACCGTCTTGACAATTACGTATTGCGTTTAAAACCTGAAGCGGTTAAGAAACTGCTAGACGCTTTACGAATCAAGTTCAATTCTCCGGTTCGATACAGGAATAAGCTCTACGGCTGGGATGTCATAATGAGATTGAAAGCTCAGGAGCTAGCCGCTTTTATTCTCAACAAGCGGACCACTATATCCTTCGAAGAACCACGTCCAGTTTTACAAAGAGACGATTCGGAGACACTTAGAGAAGCTATTTTGTCTATGTCAGCCTCAGAAGCTAGAAGACGGGGCATCAGAGGAAACACTTTGTGGTATGCACAACGAAGAGCCAAAAGTAGAGAGCAATTTAAAATCTATACGAACCTCAAGTCAAGGATCTGTGAGCCTAGCGTTTCATAAACCATTTCACGGATACGACGATGAGAGTAGCGGACCATCCAAATGCACGGACTACTCCGAAGAGGGATGTATGGCTACAGCCAGTCCATTCGTTGGATTCTTGACAGTATATCCAGCAACGGACTTCACAGTAACGTCGAACTTACCTTCTTTTCTCTCAGCAGCCATTTTCACCCACAGCCGATTGCCATTCTCGTCCGGTTTGACTAGCCATTCACCGAAAGTTCTTTCGAGAAAAATCACTTCTTTGAATTGGAGGTATGCAAGTGACCAGACAATCGGTAATGGTCCAATGTCGCCGATCGATATGAATTCGTCACTTCCCTTACGAGTGAGCTTAATTCCTTTGAGCTGAGCCATCATTAAGGGAACCATGTAGACATGCGGCACGAAAACAACATCTGGCCGCAGATTGAATCGTCGTACTTCGTTTGCAAGGCCTTCCCCAGTGAACGCGTCTAACACAGCCCTGTTGCCTATTCCTTTGAGCAGACTTTCCATAATGTATTTTTCTTCAGCAATAGCGATACTTCGCCCAAGGCCGATAATCTCAGGACTCGTATACGTGTCACCTTCTGAATAAGCATCAACAAGCACTTCCGGGCCAACGAGGAAACGTTGAGGGAACTGTTGGAACTCGACAACATCTGATTCCTTTGCTACTCGAAAACCAACTGCACTACTGATACGATTTATTTCACCTTCATACTCTCTGCGAGCGGATGCTGCAAACCTCTCTAAACGAATCGGTGAAGGCTTATCCAGTTCCGCAGGAGGGGGGATCTTAATTTTCGGCTTAGGAAGAGGTAGAGCAGAAAGCTTGCCTCCGCATTCCTTACAATGCCTCCAATCAGACAAAACTTTAGAATTACACGACGGACACCGAAAATCGGGATCAAATCTTGCGTTCTCACGCTCTTTTGCAATGAGGAAATATCGCCTGAACCTCATTAGTCCGCGAAGGAGAGCAAACCATCCGTATCCGTAGCATAAATAGAAAACTAGACCAAGGATT
>DASQZS010000259.1:0-8895 GCA_035638535.1 Candidatus Acidiferrum sp. | reverse complement strand
AACATTAAAAAAACTCGTCAGCAAAACTCAGAAAACGTTAGAAAACTTCCACGTAGTAACCGGCGACTACCACGTCAGACTTCAACGTTCAAATCTCGACTACCACGTCAACACGTAAAACCACACTTCCCCTATATCCCCCGCACCACGAGATCCCCCCCAAAAAAATCAAACGACGAACGACGGCCCGATTTACGATGGACCAAGAGATACTTTCCTAAGCAGCCTCCTGCGCAACCGAGTTAATCACTTCGCGGGTCGATATGTGAAATATTTGTGGCTGAGAAAGTTGCATGTAGCAGAGATGACAGTAGCGAAGACCTGGCTGAACATGTACCATAAGTGAAGATACTCGGTAAGCGAGTAAAGCACGCCAGTAGCTATCAAGAACCCCATACCCCAGATTGCCCAATGTATGACGAATTGAAACTTGGTACTGTACATCATACGCTGTGTCTTGAGGACGAAAGCCCACCATCTGTAACCTGTGAAAGATATGAGTTGACCGATTATCATCGAAATCCAACTGGCGTAGATATAGTATATTCCAAAGTATTGAACGAAGACGTACAGCAATACGTATGCGGTACCAGTCCCGATGCCTCCGACAATCCCGAACTTGATTGCCTGATTGCCTGAGGCCCGAACGTATCCCAGAGCTTCTGAATCCGACGGGGCAGTTGCATTATGCTCCGGCTCTAGACAACGCCCACGTGTATAGTCGTTGAGGTTGGCTAATCGTTTCGTGTTTGGGTCTCGTGGTGTGCCCCAGTTGAAGAAGTAGTGCGCTTAGGAGAAGAGCGGAGTTAATCCAGACTCTTTTGCTTGACAAGACCATTTATGAGAAGTTTCAATAAAATGTGGAGAGGATTGGACGGTTCGTGGGTTTTGTGAATTAGAGTGTTGTTCTACCAGTGGCGGTGGTGCCAGCGGTAGAAGCCGTTACCATAGTAGCCGTTACCATAGTAGCCGTTACCATAGTAATTGTTGTTGTAGTAGTTGTTGTTGTAGCTTGGAGAATAGCAGCTGCTGCCTGTGTAGTAGTATCCGTTCTGGTAGTATCCATTCTGACAGTTGCTGTAAGGATTGTACGGACTGTTGTAGGGGTTGTTGTTGCTTGGATAATAGCAACTGGTGCCTGTGTCGTAGTCATTCTGACAGTAAGGATTGTTGGAGCTCGAGTAGCAACTTCCACCGATGTACGAATAGCCTGGTGGGCAAGGGTTGTATTGTGCAAAGACTGGGCTGCTGCTTGCTGCGGCTATCGCTACGGCAAGAAAGACAGCCAAGGCGAGTATTGTGGCATCACGTGTCTTCAAACCTTCACATATCCCCCCTTCGGCACTACACACTGTAGTTACCGTACTAGAAACTACGCCATGTAGTTACCTATAATTGCATCGGATGAGATTTTCTGCGGCGAACATGGCATCACTTCAGATGTTGAAGTCAATTAGCCTTAGGAATCAAATACATATCTTGTGGATACACGAATTACCTCGAGTTTGCTCAGATTAGAAGGATGAATCTCAAGCCTCAAAGAGCTCCAGTTATGTGGACTTCTGGAATACTTTGATGGGTCCCGCTTCTTCTTCGCTAGTCGAGAAGTTTACTATCTTTCTATTGTGTTATTGAGGTGACGTTGATGTAGTTGCCTGGGCATGCCAGGGTGGGTTGGTTTGGTGCGGTGTTCGGGCCTTGATGTAGTTGTCCGATGACTGTCACCCATGATCCTACTGATGGATAGGATCGGGGCAGGTTGTGCAGCGTATAGTATTGGTAAACTGTACCGCCGAACACTGCATTTATTGGTATTACTAGTTCGACGCATCCGGTCCCGCTGATAAACAGGACTCCTGAACACTGCGCGGCGTTAGAACTTGTCGTTATCAAGCATGGATTAGAATTGATATCTGAATTGTAACCGCAATAGTAACATGGCGACTGACAATAATTGGAGTTGTAACAATTCTGGCCATAGGGATATCCCATCCCAAGAGCGGTTGTCATCGTTGTCAGACTCGTGACAGTACTATAACTAGTAGAGGTTTCGTAGCTTGTGATGAATGATGTTTGTGTCGCGAAACTTGTTGACACTGATGTAACTGTTTGAGGATTCATACTCGTATAAGCGAATAGTCCCGCGCTAACTACCGCGATAAGGGCTAATACGATCACGATTATCCAGAGAATTCGCTTGCTAATCTTACTTTCAGTTGTTTGACTCATTTTCGCGATCTCGCTCCGAAAGTATTGCTGATTGAACCATTTCCAGCAAGCAGTTACCTATAACTAGACCGGATCAATCGCCGTAATTCAATCCCGATTTTGGCCTTTCTATTATGAAGTGTCTGTTCTTCGAAACAGACTAGACCTCGAACAGATGATCTATTGCTCTAGGGCTATGTTTTCGCTTCTTACTGCGTTATCGTAGTTTTTGTATCCTAGGATTTTTTCGATGTTGTCTGTTTGTTTGCCTTTGATTTTTCTGAGTTCGTTGGATGAATAGTCGACTACGCCTTTCGCTACTTCTTGACCCTCGTGGGTTATTGAGATGATGCTGCCTGCTTCGAAGTCGCCGTCAACATCGATGATGCCTGAAGGCAGGAGACTGCTGCCGTTCAGGAGAGCTGTTTTGGCGCCTTGATCGATTGTGATTTTTCCGTTGCTGATGGAGTATCTGATCCATCGTTCTTTGTTGCTGTACCATGATCGTGAGGGTTTGAAGAGGGTGCCGATTTCTTCACCTTGAATGATTCTTGTGATTATGTTTTTCTCTCGTGCGTTTGCAATTATCATGGCGCAGTTGGTATGGGCAACAATTTTTGCTGCTTCGATCTTCGATTTCATTCCGCCTTTTGTTCTCCACGATCCGGGTTCTCCACCCATTTTTTCGATTGCGCTGGTTATTTCTTCAACTTCCGGAATCAGTTCTGCGTCTTTGTGTCGTGGATTCTTAGTGTAGAGGCCATTAACGTCGGTTAGGAGAATGAGGAGTGAGGTGTCTGTGTTCGCTGCTACTAGGGCGGATAATTTATCGTTGTCACCAAAGGTTGATTCGATTTCATGTACTGAGATCGGATCGTTTTCGTTTATGATTGGTATCGTTCTGTATTTTGCGAGAATCGTCATTGAGTTTCTTAGGTTGATGTAGGTTCTTCGGTTCGAAAATGCTTCGTAGGTTAGGAGTATTTGAGCGACTTGTAGCCCGTGAGTTAGGAATGCGGCGCGCCATGCTTCCATTAACACGCTTTGTCCAACTGCAGCTGCTGCTTGTCTGCCGGGTATGTCTCTAGGCATTGCGTCCAGTTTCAGCGATTTGGCGCCTGATACTATTGCGCCTGAGCTTACGATGATTACGGTTTTTCCTTGTTTGATCAGTTTCGAAACTTGCTTGGCGACTTGCCTGATGTAACTCTTGTTTAACGTCCCGTCTTGTGTGGCCAGGACGGATGCTCCGACTTTGATTACGATTTGTTTGATGTCTTTGAATTCTCTCACATGTCCACTCTCATTTGTTGATTTTAGGTTTAGTTCCAAGTTTTTTTCAGTGGTCGGTGGGTGAACGCCTTAGGATGTTCTCCGACATATGAGGAGACGATTTGTCCACTGCCAACGACGACGTATTTGTAGGTGACAAGGCCTTCAAGCCCTACCGGGCCGCGTGCATGTGTTTTACCGGTGCTAATTCCTACCTCTGCGCCTAATCCGAATCTGTATCCGTCACTGAATCTAGTTGATGCGTTATGTAACACAACAGCTGAGCTTACGTCGTTCAGAAATCGTCTCGCGTTGGAGGTATTGTTTGTCACTATTCCGTCTGTGTGATGCGTACTGTAATGGTTTATGTGGTCTACTGCTTCTTTCACTGAATCAACAATTTTTATCGCAAGGATTAGGTCGAGGTATTCGGTACTCCAGTCCTTCTCTGTGACTGCTTTCATTTCGGGAAGGAGTTTTCTGGTTCGTTCGTCTCCTCTAAGTTCTACGCGAGCCTTCTGGTATCGTTCGGCAATTTTTGGAAGAAAACTGGGCGCAATGTCCTTGTGTATGAGGAGCGCGTTCATTGCGTTGCAGACGGCTGGATGCTGAACTTTTGCATCGTAGCAAATTTCAACAGCCATATCTACATCGGCGTCAGCGTCGACGTATTCGTGGCATATGCCTTCGGCATGTCCTAGAACGGGGATTCGACTGTTCTCCTTGACATACTTGACGAGAGAACTGGATCCTCTAGGAAGGAGGAGATCGATGTATTCATCCATCTTTAGGAGTTTGTCAATGTCTTCTCTCGTTTCAATTAATTGAACTGTGTCTTCCGGGATTTCTTCGAATCGGCGGAGGCATTTTCTTATGCAGTCGGTTAGAATGCGGTTTGTGTTCTTCGCCTCCACACCACCTTTCAGGATAACCGCGTTTGCTGATTTCAAACAGAGACTGGCGATTTGAACGAGTGCGTCTGGACGCGATTCGAAGATGGCGCATACGACTCCGATGGGGCAAGTTATCTTGTATAACTCAAGTCCTTGATCCATTTCGATTGAGAGAAGCGTTCGATTCAATGGATCTTCAAGTTGAGCTACAGCCGTCAAACCTTTGATTATTGAATCAATCTTTGCATCATCGAGCTTCGGGCGTTTAACTAATGGACTTGCTAGTCCTGATTGTGTGGCATCGTTGACGTCTTTTGAGTTGGCGGCAACCAATTGTTGCCTCTGAGAACCTATTTCTTCAGCAATTCCAAGGATAGCGTGGTTTCTAGACTCAACGCTACTGTTCGCTACTTTGAGCGATGCTTCTCTACTGCGCTTCGCGACATCTAACACGTCCAAGGTCAACATCCGCTTGTTCCACGATTCGACGATACGGATCTAGACACATCAGTTCTACTGAAAGAATGTTGCGTCCTTTCCTACCCGAGCTAGCTTCAAGCTCAGTTTAATCCTCGGACTACACCCTTTAATGGCATCATCGAGCGATGTAGTTTCTATTGGCCTCTCTGGACTAAACGACGGTCGTGAACTTGAAAGTAGGACGGTTTCAAGTTATGGCGATCATCCAAGCTGCACGAGCATCAGAATTAGGCCTCTCAAACATTCAAGCAAAAAGTTGGGGCTTAAACAGAGCGATCTTCTACGCCGCAGCAAAGAAAGGTTTCAAGAAAACTCCGCCGCGCAGTCGTGAAGAAATTTCAAGCAAACCTGTTGAGAAGAAAAAGGATCGTTATTACCTCGGCAATGAAATGGCGTATGCTGCTAAGAAAGGAAATCGGACTTACTTCATGATAGGAGGAAAATTGCAAACGGAAAGCGAATTTGAAAAACAAATAGTGAGACGATTTGGCTCAATCTTCAAGGACGCGTGGGAGGAGTCTTTGAAGATTATACAAGAATATCCGAAGGATGTTCTTCTCTCACAGAATCGTTTCTTTCAACAGGTCTACAGACCGCGAAGGGATGAGTTAGCGTCGAAGTGGTCCGAGATGAGTGAATTACAGCAAAACGTCTAGCTGTTCTTTGACTGGTCTTTCTGTGTGAGTTTCATTTTCTCAGATCTTGCTCTAAGATTGCTAGTGGCTGAGTGTTTATGATGTCTTTTTGTTCGGTCCAGCCTCGTCTCGCTACACCGATTCCTAATCGAATATTTTTGAAATGTTGTGCGTTGTGGGCGTCTGTGTCTATTGAGAGTTTGCAGCCGGCTTGTATGGCCATTTTGACGTTGTCATCGTTCAGGTCGAGGCGTTGTGGGGTTGAGTTTATTTCCAAATATGTTTTGGTTCGTTTCGAAGCGTCGAAAAGTTTCTCCATGTCAATCTCGGATGGTCGCTTTGTGCCTATTTTTCTGCTGGTTGGGTGACCGATGATGTTCACATAGCCGCTTTCCATCGCTGATACAATGCGATTTGTCATTTCTTTTTTTGTTTGTTTGAATGTGCTGTGTACGCTGGCGACGACGACGTCAAGTTCTTTCAGAATTTTCTTTTCGACTTTCAGGCTTCCGTCGGCTGAAATATCGAGTTCAGCGCCTTTCAGAATTTTGATTTCGTTGAATTTCCGACTGATTTTGTCTATTTCTGTCATTTCGTTTCGGAGTTGTCGTTCAGTTAAGCCGCGAGCGACCATCATGGTGCTGTAGTGATCGGTTATGGCAACGTAAGCGTAGCCCATTTTTGATGCGGCTTGAACCATTTCCTCGATTGGTTGGGTGCCGTCGCTCCATGTTGTGTGAACGTGGAGATCTCCGACTATCGCGTCGTATGGAATGAGGTTGGGGAGAGTGTGGGTTGTTGCTGCTTCAATTTCGCCTCTATTCTCTCTGATTTCGGGTGGGATGTAGTCCATTCCGAGTTTTTTGTAGACGTCTGTTTCCGTTCGTCCCGCTATCTGGGTCGCGTCTTTGTAGAGGCCGTATTCGTTTAGTTTGTATCCTTTTTTGATGGCTATGTTTCGCATAGCGATATTGTGATCTTTCGATCCGGTGAAGTACATCAAGGCTGAGCCGAAGCTTTCTGGTTTTACTAATCGAAGGTCAACTTGGACGTCGTCGTTGAGTAGTATGGAGCATTTCGTTTCTCCCTTCTCGAGGACTTTGCGCGCGTCGGACATGCTCGTGAAGAAATCTGCAATACCACTCGGCTGATTACTTGATGCGAGTATGTCGATGTCGCCGATGCTGTCTCGCATTCTTCGGACGGAACCGGCGACTTCAACTTCACCTTCGTTTTGATTTGCGGTTAGGGATTTTTTGAGTTGGTCACGAATATTTTCTGCTGTGGTTAGGGCTAAGAACAGTAGGACTCGTTCTTTTTTCCTTCTTGCGAGATCGATGCTGTCGAGTATGTTTTCTTCGATTTTAGGTCCTAATCCTTTGATGGTACGAATCTTATGTTGCTTAGCTGCGAGTTCAAGGTCGTCAAGCGATTTTATGTCTAATTTTTTGTAGAGCAACTGAACGGTTTTGGGTCCGAGTCCTTCAACTGCTAAAAGGGATTCAAAATCGATCGGCGTGTTTTTCTTCAGTTCCTCAAAATACTTCAGAGAGCCGGTTTCGATTATTTCCGCAATCTTTTTCGCGACGTTTACACCAACGCCAGGCAGTTCATCAAGTTTGCCTTCACTATACACTTCTTCTATTGGGCTGGGGAGTGATGCGATGGTGCGAGCTGCTTTGCGATATGCCTGTGGTTTGAATTGTACGCCTTGCATGTCGAGTAGGTCAGCAATCTCGTATAGGATTTTGGCAACAAGCGCATTCTTCATACACTTAACCTATTGTTGGCTCTTCTGTCTCGGGAGAATATTTCAACACTTGTGGGCGCATCGTGCCCTGCACGGGCCTACGTGATCTTTGTCGTGGCTGACGCGGACTTGTCCCAGGTGTAAATGAATGCACAAGCGAAAATTATCGTAGCCAAGACGGCGGTGGCGAAGGCAAGGTGTACTGTAGCGACTATCGGGTCGAGGGCGGTAACTACAACGTCTCCTCCGATTAAGGATTGGACGAAAAGAAGAGCGATTGCGAAAGCTAACGCTCGAGACGCGCCGGTTGGGCGCGGTTTCATTTTCCAAACCGCCACGGTACTGACGAGAAGAATTATTCCGGTTACGATGGTCAGAATCCGGTGAACGTATTCCGCTATCGCCGCCCAATCTGACGTAGGGATTAGCATTCCGTTACAAGTTGGCCAATATGTACCGCATCCCAGACCGTATCCACCTAACGTTACGTAGCCTCCCCATACAATCAAAGCGTAAGTTGAGAGACCCGTCAAGTACACAAGGTACTTCTCTGCACTCATTGGTCTTCTCCGGTAAGGACTCGTTTACTCAGTTAAGAGTTACCCAACAGTCACGCTATGATTCCAGTGGGAGCTATCCGTGAAATAGTCCTGCGAGGTACATGCAGTAGAAACCAATCAGCGTGACGACTACGTAGAGAAGGATAGGTTCCTCATTAGCGAATTTCGAGATTAATTTGTACTCTATGTAGATAGTTGCTGCTGCGCCGATTGCGAAAAAGTACGTCGCGTCTATGGGCGTCCACAGAGCCAGAGTTATCCCGATCACTGTTGGGATACCGGAGACTGCGCCCAGAACGGCGATGCGTGAAAATCGTGCTTTCGCAAGAGCTCCGAAGACTCCTAGGACGAACCCCTCTAAGAACTTGTGCAAAACGTACGCGACTCCAGGCCCAAAGCCGCCAATCGCAGCGATCAGATCAGATGTCGAGTTAGTGAGATAAGAGTACAAGATGAGTGACCCAATTTCTACTCCTTCTCCCATGGAGTGAAAACCTATTCCGAGTGCTACGAGAAGGGCTATCGAGTAAGAAATTCCCATTATCGAACTTATGTTTCGTTTTCTACTTGCTTTGCGAATCGTAAATTTCTCAAATCCAAATAGAACTAAGACGCCCACTGCAAATAATCCAGCCAACAACAGATGCGCGATACCGCCACCAAAACCTTGATTCACATCTAGTAGAGCCGCATCATCCATTACATCAACAAAGAACCAAAACATAATTCCGCAAGAGAAAGCCATGAGAATCTTCATTTTTGCGGCATTATTTGCAACTGCATCTGGTATGAACAGTCCTATGAAGAGAGGGATGAAAGTTGCAAGGACACCAAAAGTGAAATTCGCTAGAATGTCGGACATCGGTGAAACCATGTTAGTCTATTGAATCAACGGAAAGCGGTGACAATTTATCGAATTTGTGAATAATGAAATCAGTAGTTGCACCACTGTTTCATTGTGACGCGGTAATTCCCAGGATCCTTCTGACTTCAGATTCGGGAACTTGTAATTGTGATGATAATAGTTGGATTGAAACCGTGGGGTTGTGGCTCTTAATCTCTGAAAATATGTCCTCTAGATAGTCGTCATAGCCTAC
>DASQZS010000258.1:0-8965 GCA_035638535.1 Candidatus Acidiferrum sp. | reverse complement strand
GAACGTTCCAATCATCAACAGCAGGTAGGCGTTCCTTGGACGGTAAGCAAACCTCGTGCTACGCAAGAGCATGTATAAGCCCCCTAATCCGAGCATGTATAGAAACCCTGCAATCAAACTCTCATTCAACGTTTGCTGACCTAAAGTGCCAGTAATCAGTACGGAGTAACCGCTGGGTGTAGGAAGCAGAGAGATAGGATGCTCCAGAAGATCGTAGACTCCGCCTGCCAAAATGAAACCAACAATCGCTAAGGCGACTATGATTGTTAGGGTGGTCGATGGCTTAATCCTTCGAGCAGATGGTCCACCGCTAAGATGCAACGAATAGGCCATGTTCCCTAGAGCGCGTTTAACTCTCCATGGCAATTTACCTAGCTTGATACGAAGCCCTTCGAACATTTCCGAATCCTGTGCTAGCCAATGACCACGAGGCTAAAATATGTTATCGTAATCTGACTTTGGCACTCTACGTGGTCATCTATTGCCTCAGAAAATAGTTTGTGCCGACTGCGGCTCAATACTCTATAACGGCTTAGAGCTTGAAACCCCCTCGGAGATAATTCAGCGCCATAACGGTCTTTGTCCCCAATGTAAGAAGAAACTTGACTTTGAGACCGAGAAACTCAAGATAATTCCTAACGAGAAGACCGCGAGGTAAGATCCTGGTGCTGAATTAGGACGTTTTGCTAATCTTGCCAAGAGTCGTACCACTTCACTCGTACCATGAAAAAAACGGACACTTAACCGACTTTGGAGGCTTTAGTCTACCCCTCTGGTACAAGGGTATCATTCCGGAATCGCTCGCCGTTCGAAACTCTGTAGGTCTTTTCGATGTAAGCCATATGGGTCGTGCCCTTATTCGGGGTACAGAAGCTCAGAATTTTCTTGAAAAGATAACAACGAACGATGTCAGCTCGCTCACAACGGGCAAAGGTCAATACTCCTTAATCTGCAACCCAAATGGAGGAATCAAAGATGACATCCTTGTTTTTCGTCTGCAGAATGAATTCCTTCTTGTATACAATGCCGCTAATAGAAGTAAGGACTACGAATGGATTCAAGCAAACTCCACAAGTGACGTTGAAATTCAAGACGTCTCGGACGAAGTCGGAATGTTTGCTCTGCAAGGCCCAAACGCTGCACCATTAATTTCAAGAATGAGCAATCAATCCGTTGAATCGATGCCCCGATTTGGATGTTCCTGGACACAGATCGCTGGAATTCGAACGCTCGTTTCAAGAACTGGATACACCGGAGAAGATGGATACGAGCTCTTCGTCTGGGACTCATCCGTAGCAAAACCAGAAAACGCATGTGCTGTTTGGGATAGCCTACTCTCAGCCGGAAGCTCCTATGGGATAGAGCCATGCGGCTTAGGCGCGCGAGACGTCTTGCGACTTGAAGCCGGACTCTGCCTCTACGGAACCGACATAGACGAAAATACTAATCCACTCGAAGCAAGGCTCGGATTTGCGGTAAAATTTCATAAGGAATTCATTGGCAAACAAGCGTTGCTTGAATTGAAGGCAGCGGGGCAGATCTCAAAGATAAGAATCGGGCTGGTGACGCTGACTCGAGTGATCCCAAGACATGGTTTCGAAATATTCTCGCAGGGAAGAAATGTTGGAAACGTCACAAGTGGAACCCTGTCTCCAACGACAGACCGAGGAATAGCGATAGGCTACGTGGAGGATAAGGTTGCTCACGAAGGAGATACTGTTGAAGTAAAAATCAGGGAGAGATTTGAAAAGGCTGCAATAGTAAAGCCACCTTTCTATGATCCGAGCAAATTCGGCTATTCGAGAAAAATCTCCCGTACAAGTTGAACTAAGTTCAAGCTTTCTCCTCAGTCATCGCTGAAGTCGGATGAATGATTCTTACAGTGGGCGCCCATCTAACTTCACCGAGTTTGGGAAGATTGTTTCCGCATTCCAGGCACCTCCCTAAGTCCTCAGGATTTTTCGTGCCACAAACGGAACAGTAAACAGAATTTAGTATAGTTCCGCAATTAATACAATACCTGGCATGGGCATCGTTCTGCTTCTTACATGAAGGACAGAGAGTTGCTTTCAAATTGGGTCACGAGAGACGGTAAAGTTCGCTTCCAATTCGATCTGATAAACTCGCTGTCTCCATGCTCATAACCTTTTATACGAGAGTATACGAGAGCCGAAATGTAAATTCGAAAAATCATACGGTGAATTGCTCTGTCGGCGACAAGTCAAGTTCTCCATAAGATTCGCAGCGTATTGGGGAGATACATTAATCGTGAGGTCTTGGCCGACAGGATTCAGGGAGCACGCAAATCGCTATCTACGATATCCCGTGGAAGCGTTTTGGAAGCTATTGTCCTTAGCCTAATCGCAGTTATCGCAATCTCGGTTCGAATGATGCCGATCCGCTGGGGCTGGTATCTGAATGAATTCGACCCATATCTGCAGTGGCGAATGGCTCAGTACGTAGTCGATCACGGTTTTCTTGCTTGGTTCAGATGGCACGACACGATGAGTTGGTATCCATATGGTGCGGATATGCCAACCTGGAACCTGTATGGTGAAGCCTTCGTTGTAGCAGCAATCACGATGATGCTTCACGCTCTTGGGGTTCAAGCTAATGTGTTCGATGTGGCTATGATTTTTCCGGTTGTCGCTGGTACACTCACAGTTCTAGCTGCGTACGTACTCGGAAAAGACATCTGGGGAAGAGGTGTGGGCATGTTCACTGCCCTATTCTTGGCTCTGAATCCTAGCAGTATTGGGCGAACACAACTCGGTTTCCTGCGTCACGAGCCGCTAGGCATTCTCCTTATGGTTTTGATTTTCATTTTCTTCAGGCGCGCAACGGCCTCCACTACGTCACCGCGGAAGGCTATTGCCTACGCGGCGTTAACCGGCTTTTCCCTTTTCTACTTGTCTGCCAGTTGGGCTGCCGCCTTCTTTCCATTAGACCTCATAGTGCTATACGTAATTATTCTCGCATTGATAGGGCGGAGTTCGAAAAGAATATTCGTTTCCTACTCGGTCGCGATGGGCATCTTTCTGCTTTTCACTCCATTCCTTGTTCCTAAACTTGGTTTTGTTACACTTCAAGATCTCACATGGCTCGCGGTACCTTTAGGAGAAGTTTTCCTACTGGGCCGAGAGGTTACTGGTTACATTTCTAGCAGAAAAATACAAATTTATTTGCTCGCAGGTGTTGTCATTGCGACTGTCGGTGTAACTTTCCTTCTTTCGTATTTCCACATCATATCTGATCCGTACGGAAAATTCTATGCCGTGATCAATCCGTTCGTGCGAGGCGACGTTCCAATAATTGCAAGTGTGGCTGAACACCAGCCTGCAACGTGGTCTTCCTTCTTCTACGAATTCGGCACGATATTATTGCTTGGAATGTTCGGTTTCGTCTTCATATTACAACGAGCAAAGAACGAAGACATCTTTCTCCTTCTCTGGGGAATAACGTCAGTTTACTTCGCGGCCTCATTCGTTCGTCTAACGCTACTTCTCGCTCCAGCATTCTGTGTCCTTGCCGCAATCGGAACCGTAGAACTTGGAAAGCCAGCAATCGATATCATAAGAGAAGCAGTAATTTTTCCGACACGCAAGACTCGCGTAGTGGCTAGGATTGGACGAGAATTCGGCGTTGCAATATTCCTGATTTTACTCATAATAATGGTGCCATCGTTCTATAGGTCGGTTCAGGCGTCGTACCAGCCGGCAACTATCGTAACCTCAAGCATCCCGACGGCACCTACAGTAGGAAATGAGCTTCATTATGATGATTGGTTACAGGCATTGGCTTGGATGCGACAGAACACCCCTCCAAGCGCAGTAGTCTTTGCTTGGTGGGACTATGGGTACTGGATTACCGCCCTAGGTGATCGACGAACTTTAGCGGACAACGGCACTCAGAATTCCACCCAGATTGGCATGATTGCCCAGACGTTCCTCGACAATTCAACATTCGCTGTTCCGAATCTGAAAAGATACAACGTGACATATGTTGCAATCTTCATTACGCCAGGTGGCCAAAGTCAATCAGGAACGGGGCAGTCTTACCAAGGATTTGGAGAGGACGGGAAATGGTACTGGATGGCCCGCATCGGTAACAATACCGATACCTCCGGGAATGGTTACAAGGTCGTCTACGTTGAGCAACCTTCGTCAGTACAAGCCCAACAGGCGGGCCAATCACCGCCGTACATTAGAGAGCTTGTGAACATGACTTCAGGCGCGATCTTAGCCAACGAAACGATCACGGGCAGCAACAATGTGCCTAACGATGCGACGATGCTTGGATATATGATGGACAAGGCTACTCTGCAGCTGCAGACAGCTAATCCGTTCGATCCATATGTCAAGGAAGTATTCCATTCATCAAACAATTTCGTATTCCTGTTCGAGGTAGCTTACCCCTCGCCGGTCCGTCTCCTTGTGGGGCAAACGAAGAGTATGATAACGTTAGGTCAATCACTCTTCTTTACAGGAAACCTCACTGACAATACGGGAGTCCCGCTGACCGTTGCTTCGCCCACGGTTGCTTTGGAGTACTTGAGCGGAGGTCAATGGACCCCGATAACCACAATCCCCGTGTCGCTTGACGGGTCGTTCAATTACACGTGGACCCCGAATGCCGCAGGTGCATACATAATACGTGTACACTATCTCGGGGTGCCGGGTCAATACTTTGAAGCTTTTACAAGTGGGCAATCCATCCAAGTGGGGAATCTACCGGCAACTGCTCTGACGCTTACAAGTTCCTCCGCTACTGCCAACGCCGGGCAACCAATAACTCTGACTTTCAAAATGAATCCGTTTGTGAATGGCGCAAATGTAACATTAGCATACTCAACCAATAATTCCACTTACACCCTGATTAAGAGCATCATCATGACAAGTCCATCGATGAATGTCGTCTGGACAGTCGTTCCAACGGGAACTTTCGAAGTTGTGGCAGCATGGAGTGGGGATCAGAGTCACTCTGGTTCCAGTGCAGTCATTACGATTAACAAGCCGCCCTGATCCAGATTCATTTTCCGAATCGCGGGCGTATCTCGATTTGATGTCAATTAGAAAAAGTTGGACGGCCGATACGCTGTTATTTACTGGCCATGGTTCTCTCTTTGTCTAAATCCTGCGTATTTATCATGAGGAGAGAATTTTGAAGGATGAGGGATAACTGTTCGAGTTTGGCAAACGGGGCAAGCAGGTTTCAGAGTGTACGTCATACATTTAGGACATTTTCTTAGTAGCCATTTCAACTTACTCTGCGTCCCTCACCACCAAGACTTTTGATGGATTCCAAAACTTCGTTGATGGCGAGATTCAGGGTTGACTGAGCATCAGTTTTCTCTTTACTTCTTACTTCTAATCTGTATTTGGGTGATCCGATCGTGTAAAGCTTAATCGTTGTGCCCCGTGTCTTTTTCGCTTTCTTTGCTCCATGTAATGCTTGCTTTATGGTTTCTACACCCGCCGTTTTGGTGCACGTTAATTCGATTGTGCCTGTTACCTTGGCTTTCTCCAGCCTTATCTTGCTTTTAGTTACCTCTGTAAGTGCCTTAGCCCATTCTTCGGTTACGCCAAGCTTTATGAAGAATTCTTCGCCTTCATCTAACGCTTCTTCGAAGGCATCGAAAGGATTATCGAATTTTTCATAGATCAGATCTCGAATTTTCAACATGTCTGCTTCTCCGGCTTTGAGACGTTCGGTAGCTCCTTTGATTATGGAGTCTGCTTTCTTGACTTTCTTCCATTCGAGCATCTTCTCTGATTTCTCTCGTCCGGTTACTCTTCGTAAGGAGAGATCTACTTGCGCACGTTGTGACGAGACTCGTAGTACTTTCAGAACTAGTTTCTGTCCTTCTCTTACGTGGACTCTGATATTTTTGACGTAGGTGCTCGCGATTTCGGAGATATGAATTAGTCCTTCGACGCCGTCGTACTCGTCGAGTTTGACGTATGCTCCGTAATCGACTACGTGGGTAACTGATGCTACTACTAAATCGCCAATTTCAGGATACACAGGTGCAGTCGTCATAATTTGTTTAGCCTATCCAAGCAGTTGCACTACTTCCGCTTTCAGTGTGGCTTTGCCGCCAGTAGGTTCAGCGAGTGCTTCTTCGCATACCGAACAATGAGGCACTAGAGACGGACGGTCAAAAATGACCTGCTCGTTTGCGCATTTCGGACACTTGACGCGAAGGAAGTTCGATTGTGGTCTTGGGATTAATTCATGTTCTGGCAAGTTGAATTACACCTGTAATGAGGGTGCTCTCGAATGTGGATTGGCAACATAAGTGTTATGGCTGCGCGACGATGATTTCACGTGAATTCCGAATGTGATAGTGGATTTGCTTACATGAGGTCGAGTTTTCTAAGTCTGATGCCGAAACGGTAGACGGTGCTTGAGCAAGTTTTGCAGGATAATCGCAGGAGTTGCTTCTTGGTTGTTTTGGCTGTGCGTTTCAGTTTCGGGAATTTTTGTCCACCGTATCCATGTTCGTCGCGTTCATGGCGTCTATTTCCAATCGCCATTGCGCGGTCTTTGCCCTTCTTGTAAATTGAGACTTGGTGATCAGTATGTGATTTACATTTGGGGCAGTAGGTTCGCATTTGTTTTGGGATCTTCATACTGATCAGCTCTAGGTTCGATAGGTAGCAAGTTGTCTGCTATTTATTGTTGACGAAACAGTTTGTTATCAACTTTTTTGAATTCGATAACCTTTGCCGCACCTTGGCCGATCAGTGCCGTGGCGTTCGTTGACGGTACAGACGCTACGTCTTCTTTCTTAAAGGGGCCATAGATCCTCAGGTCGATACCAACAATTTCAGGTATGTCTTGGAGAAATCTGATCACAACAAATTTCTCTTCAGCGTCGGTTGGTTTGTCTGAACTAGGAAGTGTTCCTTGGTTTAGGTAGGAGATTGATTCTGGTTCCTTAATTGCTTCTACCAGGCTGTTCTCTTCCTCAGTTAGGTCTGTTGGATTGATTATGGAATGACTCTGTGCTGCTTGGAAGATTTTTGTTCGCCTTGCTTGTCTGAGTTCTCCAAGAAGGCGTGCGGCCATTTCTTTTTCTCTGGAAGCTAATCGGCCATGTAAGGCGCGTGGGTCTGTGTCCGATGTCTCATGACTTAATTCTTCAAAATACCTGTTTGCTCGTTGATAGAAGTCGCGCGGTAGGGGTTGTAGTCTTTGCGACGATTTTTCTGCCTTCCAGGCTATGTGTAATTCGTCGTACATCTAATTCACCGGTACTGCGACGCCTTTTGCAATTAAAAGTACGGCTCCGGAAAGCGGTAGTTCAATTTTTT
The DNA here is from genome assembly GCA_035638535.1 of Candidatus Acidiferrum sp. GTDB lineage: Archaea > Thermoproteota > Bathyarchaeia > 40CM-2-53-6 > 40CM-2-53-6 > FEN-987. The sequence continues at coordinate 1,649 of DASQZS010000258.1, read as the reverse complement.
CATTGTTGAATGGGCCGAATTTTTGTTCTCGAATTCTGATTTCAGGGGCCTCCTTGACGAAGACGGATTGTTTACCTTGGAATGCGATTGGTTGATCGAATGGATCGAACTCTTCGAGTTGATCCAGGCCTAGCATTGTGGCTTTGAGGCCGGTCTTCCCGTTCAGTGTATCTGGCATTCGAATTAGGCGATGGATGTCGGTGGTGACGACTGTATCGATTCTTGCCGGCAGTGCAGTCAATGTGACTGCTTGACTTAGTACGTTCCGCCAAATTTCATCGGTAATTTTCCATCTGTCTTGGAAGTAACTCCAAAGTATTTTTTCTGACCAATCTCGTTCTATGGTTTCGCGCTCACGCAGAACCTGGGCTGCTGCTCCTTTTGAGAATCCCAACGCAAGGAGTTGACTTTGATCGAGTTTTGTGATCACTTCGAAAACTCCTCTTGCGAGACGTCCTCGCCATCCTGGATCTGTCATTTGAGGGCCGATGATCAGTGAATGCTTGGTATCTGCGTATACGTCTGATGGGCCCTGATAGAGTCCTTGCTCGTAGGGGTCCAACCCTAGAGCCAGTAGATAATCTACTATTTCCTTTCGTTGGCTGTCGTCCATTTTTCTTAGTGATTCGGATGTAACATGAAGATGGTATCCTCTATGGCCGGAGAAGAACATGTGCATCTCGTTGTGATTAATGCCGAAATCTCCGATTAGAAAATCTCTTAATTTCAACATCTCTTCTTTAGCAGCGAAGAGGCATCTGTCGCATAGCCAAGCTTTCTCATCAATCTTCTCATGTCCGCATTTTGTACATTTTGCAGGTTTTTTGCCACGTCTCGTTTCCTTGCAGTTAGAGCAGATCCACATGTCATGTGTCTCTTTGCACGGTGTCTCAATATGGTCGGCGTCAACATCGAATACTAAATCCGATCCCAGCCATCCCTTCTGGTCCATATCGAGTTCTGGTCGCTTGTAGTAGGCTGTAGAATAGTATACGTCCGAAGGGGTGAGCGATAGTAGCAGTTCTGCGAAGCTAGTGAGTTCTTGGAACGCCTTATGTCGTACCATGATCTTCTCTCGAAATAGAAGGAATCCGAATTCTCGTTGGTTCATTGCTGATGGAGGCTTCAATGACTTAGCATGACCTTTGTAGTATTCAAGAAATGTTTTTTTCAGAAAATCAATTCGTTGAGCTGTTTGATCATCGGCTCGTTGCTCCATGGTCTCGCCTCCAATAGTACTACATTCAACGCGCGTCGAGGGCAGATATAGGTTTGAGAGATATCTTAGGTTCTATTACTTATACCCGCGCAGCAGAAAATCTGAGCTTCTTCAGTACGATGATTAAGAGGATAATTGATGCGATCAACATTTCAGCAAATGTGATCCATGGGTATGACAGTACATAGCTCTCGGTTAATGTTTCTGGTTGAGCTATTGTTAAGTTGGTAGGCATGATTCGACCATCATTTGAAATCAAGCCGAACCAAACGTATTCGCTGCCAAGGTTTGCTAACACTCCCGAAGTTGTGATGATAGTTGGGGAAGTCGTCTCTAGGGTTGTGTTCGTGTCATACCAACCCGTTCTCTCTTGGGAGCTGAACGCGTTTCCTATCTCAATGAAATACTGAGCCTTGTAAGTTAGCGTCAG
>DASQZS010000257.1:0-6637 GCA_035638535.1 Candidatus Acidiferrum sp. | reverse complement strand
GAAGTTCTCTTGATGGACGAGCCGTTCGTGCACCTTGACGAACTAACCGCCTCAAGCATGAGGAAGGAAGTTTACGATCTTGTCTTCAACCCTGAAACTAGCTTAAAGTCAGCCATTTTGGTCTCGCATAATCTGCAAGAAGTCGTTCAACTCGCTGATAGAATCTACGTTATGAATGGAACGCCTGCAACGCTAGTTGACGAGATAAGAGTCAATATCCCTAGGCCTCGTTCGCAAAGAGACATTGTCTTCTTCGACTACGTTGACCGATTATACAAAGAGTTGAACACTAACACGAACTCGAAGTAGCAAGCCTGCTGAAACGAATGGACGTTCTAATAATCGCTCTTGCTACTGCTGCAACGATCGGCAGGATCCTGGTGCTGATAGCTCTATCCGTACTGTCAGGTTGGGGGCTGGCTTATCTTGCAGTTAAGAGCAGGAAATTCGAAAATGCGTACGTTCCCTTCGTTAACGTTCTAGAGTCCATTCCCGTTATTGCCTTCCTTCCAATCGTCCTTCTAGTTTTCATTCAGGGGCTGGGAGGATTTTGGGGAGTAGAAGTCGCAGCGGACTTTCTCGTGTTCGACGCAGTATCTTGGAACGTTTGGATCGGAGCCTACCAGGCCTTCAAGACCGTCCCAGAACATCTCTTAGATGTAACTGAGAATTACGATTTTAGTTTCGGTAGAAAGATGTGGAAGTTATACATCCCGCATTCGATTCCACGTGTAACCTCGAATCTCTTCTCAAGTTTCGCAGACGCCTTCTTCTACATCACCGTCAGCGAAGTATTCACCGTCGGTGTCACCACGTATCAAACCTTCGGAATTGGAACCCTAATAACGAATTTCGTGAAACAATCAAATTTCATTGGGGTATACTATTCACTAGTCTTCATTGCAATCGGCGTGGCAATCGTTACAGGCGCACTTAACATTCTCAGTCGACGCAGCGTCGCCAAATACGGCGTTGACTCAACATTTGAAATTAAACGCCATACCCACTGGTCAGGTCGACACTTCAGGGCAGTAGATGTTTTCCGTCTTCGAACACGGTACCTCTCTCGCTATGCCCGAAAGCTCACTCATCCTGCGCATCGTGGTGGGTTTGAAGGCGAACATGGACCTCCAACGCCGATAATTCACATAATGAAAGTAGCTCTGAAGTCGCTCACATTCTGCATGGGCATAGTCCTGATAATCTATCTAGCATACTCTTCTATGCTAATCGCTTTTGCAGTTCCGCAAAAAGAATGGCAGGCGTTCCTCACGTCAACTCCTTATCTTCTCTATTCTATGGGCGCAGATTACCTCCGAGTGATAGTCGTAACTCTCGCTGCGTTAGCGCTGGCGTTGACTCTGGGCTATCTTCTAGCAACCCACCACAAGGCAAGTATGACGTTAGCGCCTATCGTTCAGGCGGTATCCGCTTTTCCCGCTCCAACCTATTTCCCCCTCGTCTTCATCGCAACATACCCCTTATTCTCCGCAACATTACCGCCGGCGTACTCAACAGAGATCTACGTATTCACGTTGGGTTTTCTGAGCTGCTTCTATTACGTGTTCTTCGATTTCTGGATCGGCGTTCAGGCTATCCCAACACAGTTCTGGGAAGTCATGCGCAATTACGAATTGAGTTGGGGAACAAAGATGAGACGCATAATCATACCCGGAACATTCCCATACCTTGTGACCGGCATTTCGAGTACAATCAACAGCGCTTGGGCCGGAATAGAGATCGGAGAATTTTGGCCAAACATCGATGGCACTCATTCGCTTGAAGTTCGTGATGGAATGATGAAATACATCGGCCTTAACATGTCCACTGGAAATGTCGCAAACGCAGCATGGGTATCGTTGCTCTTCGCTATTGTCGTAGCGATTTACGGAATAGTATTTACCCGAAATCTCATGGATCTAGCTCGAAAGAAGTATGTCGTCGAGGAAGGAGTCTACGCGGCTTGATCCAACGAGATTCATGGTTCAATTGAGTTGATCCCTGTGCTTCCTATTTGCCATAGTAGGAGTCTGCAGTTTATCATTCCAACCTTTCTGCTGCTCCTATCAGTAGGATCGATGACTAACATGAAGCCAGTATTTGCAGCTAGTAATGTTCAGCAGAATTTCTCAGGTTGGGCGGGTGGATGCACGGGCGGTACGCATTGTAATATTGGCACTAATTCTAGTTTAGGTTTCACGTGTACCGCAGCTACCTGTACCGGAGTTAGAACTACTGGTAGTAGCGACGGACAATTCTCTCAACCCAATGGCATAGCCGTCGATTCTTCAGGGAATGTGTACGTAGCGGATTCGGGCAATGATCGTGTTGTGAAGTTTTCTAGAAATGGTACCTTCGTTGGTTGGGCTGGCGGATGTACGAGTGGTGCTAATTGTTTGGATGGTGTAAGCTCTGGGTTCACCTGCACAATTGCGGTGTGCGGCCTACCTATGAGCGGTTCCGGGAACGGTCAATTCAATGGACCGCAAGGACTTGGAGTTGATTCTTCCGGGAATTTGTACGTGGCCGATTCAGGTAACAATCGTGTTGAGAAATTTTCGAATGCCGGGATCTTTCTTGTATCGTTTGGTTCTCTTGGCAACGGTGATGGACAATTCAAATCTCCGGTCGCGGTTGCGGTTTATTCTTCAGGGAATGTGTACGTAGCGGATTCCGGTAATAACCGAGTCGACATGTTTTCAGATAACGGAAGTTTTGTTGGTTGGGTTGGAGGATGTACCACTGGGAGCAATTGTAATCTCGGTTCGAGTTTGGGATTCACTTGTACCCTTGTGACTTGCGGTGCATCAGTCTATGGCTCGGGGAATGGACAATTCGATGGCGCGTCAGGCGTCGGTGTGGATTCTTCTGGAAATGTGTACGCGGTCGATGCTGGGAATAATCGTGTTCAGAAGTTTTCAGATAATGGAAGTTTTGTCGGCTGGGCTGGTATGTGTACGTCGGGTGTTAATTGTGACAGCGTTAATCAGCATAGCCTAGGGTTCACTTGTACCTCTACGGCCTGTTCAAAGTCTACGTTTGGTGCGGGGGATGGTCAATTCTTTCAACCCGACGGCATAGGCGTGGATTCTTCTGGCAACGTGTACGTAGTTGATTTCAACAATAACCGGGTTGTGAAGTTTGCGAGTGGGTTGTTCGTTGGCTGGGCTGGATCATGTACATCGGGCGTTAACTGTGACAGCGTTAACCAGCATAGCATAGGGTTCACCTGTACCGCTGAGACTTGCTCGGGGTTAACGTTTGGTTCCGGTGACGGCCAATTCAATTTTCCAGCGTGCGTTGCCGTGGATTCTTCCGGGAACGTCTATGTGAGCGATACTACAAATAACCGTGTTCTGTTTTTTCTAACTCAATGAATTCAGAATATTGTGTAGAGTCACTTTAGAACAGTCTAGTTGATTTGCCTGACTCTAACCGGTAATGATGATCCGCCTCTGATGCGTCTTCAGGAGACTGTGTGGTGAAGATTACATCAATATTCGCTTTCATAGTAAAATTCTTGAAGGCGACTATGAAATCTCTTCGGTTATCTATATTGGAAAGAGTTTCGTCGACTAGTATTAATTCTGGTCTCGAGATGAGCGATGTGGCTAGAGCCACTCGCTCTCTCATACCTAAGCTCAGTTTCCTTACTTTTCCGTCGAAATTTATTCCTAGACCCGTTTTGATTTCCGCTATGTAATCATCATCTATGTTGAGGCCTTTATTTTTGGCACCCCAAACCATGTGCCGATCAACGTCCAGATGGGGAATGCAGGAATCCGGCGTGATTATAGATACTTGTCTTCTCTCAATCGGTAAGCTTGTGATATTCTTCGAGTTGAGCATAACGTGCCCTTCGTCAGGAGTTAGAATTCCACCAATTAGGTTTAGCAGGGTTGTTTTTCCGGAGCCGTTCTTGCCTGTCAGGCATATGAAGTGTTCATCTGAAACATTTGCGTCGAGTTTGAAGCTTCCAAGTTTCTTCTTCACTGCTGCTTCGATCACGTGTCGATCGCCTCTTGTTCATTTTTTGTGACCGCATGAGTTAGCGTTTCACGAGTCTAAGTAGAATCATAATCGCAATTGATACTAGTATCATTACTGCTGAAGCTGTGACTGCGGGTCCCAAGCCATAGTATGTGTAGTATTCGAAGATCAGAACGGGTGCGGGACTGACGCCATAGAAAGGCTGCTGCAAAACGTAATAGGCTACTATTGAGATTGAGCCGAACTCACTCATTGCTCTGCTCATAGCAATTAGAGAGGCGGTAAGTATGCCTCTTCCTGAGTTGGGTACGACGACAGACATGAATGTTCGGAATTTTGACGCGCCCAATCCTAATGCGTAATTTTCGTGGGCGACGTTCATGGATTGAAAGAATGGATGCATGGAGTTGATGTAAATGGGGGCAGACACTATTGTGAGCGCTGTAATGAGACCGAGAAACGTATTGAAAAAATTGATTCCTACCGAGAGAAGGAATCTTCCGAACGGTGTTAGAGGACTGACGATTACGAGGATTGCAACCCCAATGATGGGGTGTGGGATGGAAGCCGGTATGTCGGCTAGAGCTTCGGCCAAGCTGTTCTTGTTTCGTGCGAAGTAGTACGCCAGGGGAGTAAAGATTGTGACGCAGAGTCCAGCGGCGATTGCGGAGGATAAGAGTGTGAGTTCTATGGCTCTAAACACTTCGTAGCCGTATCCTATGGGATCTCTCAGAGGGCCGAAGCCCTCGTAGAGGAGCAAGACTACTGGTATTACGAGCAGGGCTAGCGAGAGGCACGAGATTAGTTTGAGCCAATTCAAGTTTGTCAGCGATATCCACTAGCCCGAATTGGGGCCGCTAGGTTGAAGGTAGCCCTGGGATACGAGTTGCTGAAGTAGTGGTGGGACGGTTGTGCTATTGTAGAGTTTTGCAGGTGTTGTCGGAACCAGTCCGTACTTGGGTAGCATGGTTGGAGAGTTCTTTACTACGAATGCGACAAACTGTAGGGAACCAGCTGTATCTGTGCTGTCGGCTGGAACCGTAATCCAGAGTCTGATTACTCCGCCTGTCTCCACCCCAGTAGCTAGTTGGTACGAGAACTGAGAGTAGAACGACGAGTACTTTGGATCGCCAAGATTCACTTGCTCCGGTAGTTGCAGGTAGTTGAGGTTATGTGCAATAGCGGAGGATTTGTAGATCCAGAGGAATTGAATCTGGCCGGTCTGCAAGGGGGCTATAAGATCGGCTGCGCTGGCGGCTGTAACGTTCCCGTTGTTGGAAATCAACCTATTTTCGTAGAAGCTGGAGTTATTTGCGTAGGCTTGACCCGCAGCCTCCAACACGATCCATCCTCTATATCCAGATGGATCTGCGTTCGGATTTCCAGTTCCGACTTTGACTGAGCCTGAAGTCAGCATTGTGAAGCAATTGTTCCAAGCCGCGGTTGTGTTCGCTGCAAGTGCAGAGTTACATGCTGTGATGGTCGCGTTCGCAGCCGAGTTTTGAAGGGTCGCATTTGAGTATGCCAGAGTCATCTGGTCGGAAGCAAACGCGATAGCCCAACCCGAGGACTCATTTCCGAGATGTGCTGCGGTTACCGCGCCATGAGACAGCGATATGAAGACGCTGACCGGATTGCCCTGTGCTATTTCGCTCGCGAGGAGAAGTGATCCGCCAGACTTCGGTGGAGCCATCGTGATTCCGGTGCTACTTGTGAAGGCGTTTTCTAGCACCGTAGCTTCAATAGCAAAAGAATCCGCGGAGTAAAGGATTAGCGGAGACGACGCGGACACCGTTGGCGACATCATAGTCGATGACACCATTGTTGACGACATGACCGTTGAAGATGAAGAGCTGGACGAGTAGTAGTAATATGCGCCTACGCCGGCAACTATCACAATTATCACGATTATTACGGCACCGACGATACGTAGATTCTTCTTACTCGTAGGTCCTGACACCGATCAAACCTTCTTTAATGGCATGGTGTTCGTGAAACTGTATAAGGCTTGGTAAGCGGCAACGATTACATTGGACCAAACGTGAGACTCATTGAGATCGAAAGGGACGACTCTTACGAAGAGGCAGTGGCAAGTTATACAGCTACGAGCGAAAGGGTTAACGCAAGCACAGGTTGCTAAGAAGCTACGCACTACTCGCGAGAACGTCACAATTCTAGAACACCGCGCTCACTATAATGTGAAGGCTGCCAAGGCGACGTTGGCCGCATTAGATCAATTGACCAAATCCAATGAAATGATCATCCCAAGTGGAACAAGTGTCTTCGAAGCCACATCAATGATCCTTCTAAGAGGTGATATTTTACGCATCAAACTCAAGAGAAACGCTGATTCGCTACTGGCATTGCTACGATCAAAATGCAAAGGAAAGATTCGAGGTCATCACCTAACCTCCACCATCAGCATTCGCATCGAGAACGACGGAAACATCACAATATTCCGAAACCCCGCGCCCTAGGTAAGCGTCACGATTCAGTCGGTTGGATGTTTGGCAAGCTTTGCCTGGATCGAAATGTTTTGTTAAACATATCGGAGAGAATGTTAATATGCGTGCCGAAAGGTTGCGGCAACGTCAGAAATAATGTGTGAGTGATTGGAGGTAGCATGCGATGAGTTTGATGGTAAAGT
>DASQZS010000256.1:0-4175 GCA_035638535.1 Candidatus Acidiferrum sp. | reverse complement strand
TGCTTGCCTACGTTTATTGAGAACAACCGCTGGAAACCCTTTAATTCAGCAGCACCATGCGAACTAAATCGTCACCACAGAAGTAGTAAGACTTGGCAAAAGGACCACAATACAACGTCCCGTTCAGACGTCGAAGAACAGGAAGAACCAACTATAAGAAAAGACGACGCCTCGTCATCTCCGGTATCGCACGCCTGGTCATAAGACCAACGAACAAACACTTGACCGCACAACTCATCGAAGCAAAACCGGACGGAGACCGTGTACTAATTTCAGCTCATTCGTCAGAACTCAAGAAATTTGGTTGGCTGGCTCCATGCGGAAGCCTACCCGCAGCATACCTAACAGGATTATTGATCGGCAGACGAGCAAAAGCGAAAGGCATCAACGACGCAATCCTAGACATTGGACTTCATTTTAGAGGCGCGGGCACACGTATATTCGGTGCAGCGAAAGGAGCACTTGACGGTGGATTAACTATTCCCCACGGCGAAAAGGCTTGGCCCAGTCCTGAACGACTTCACGGCGAACACATAGCCAAATACTCTAAGCTGATCTTGACAGATCAGGAAAGATACAAGAAAACCTTCTCGAGCTATCTCAACAACAAAATAAAACCAGAGGAACTTACTCAACACTTCAATGAGGTTGAATCAAAAATCAACACACTCCAGGAAGTTCAGAAATGAGCACGAAGGAGAAACGGAAAACCAAACCGCACACAGCAGCGAAGACTACTGAAAAGACACGTAAGCGCGCAACGCCCTCCACTCGGACAAAGCGAACAGACAAGAAACCTGCCGTTCAAGCACAACCAAAACCTATACAACAAACCATTCAACCGCAAATTCAAACGTCGGCTCCCCCGAAAGAGACATCTTTCTTCCTCGTTATACGAATTCGAGGTTCATTTGGCATCCCACCCGACGTCGAACACACGCTCCGAAACTTGAGACTGACTAACAAGTTCAACGCGACGCTTCTCGAGAAAAGCCCGAGTATGCTGGGCATGTTAAGACACGCCAAAGACTACGTAACGTGGGGAGAGGTAAACTCTGCAGACCTCGCCAACCTACTGAAGAAACGCGGAGAAGTCAATACTGGCACTCGGCTTACTGACCAATATGTGAAGGACTTCTTAGCTCAACAATCAATCGATAGTCTCGCGGACGCTCTCGCTAACGGTGAAATAAACCTGAAAACCCTCTGGCAAAAAGGGGTCAAAGCAGTCTTCAGATTACATCCACCCTCTGGAGGTTTCTCTGGTACAATGAAACGACCATACAATAGTAGAGGAGAGCTAGGATATCGGCATACCGAAATCTCCGTCCTGATGTCGAAGATGACTTAATCGTAGACACGATTACATCTTGACTTCCAAGCTCCGGCCTAAGGAAAAGAACCGACAACTCAGCGTAATTCCACTAAAACTTCCAAGGATCAACCCCCACCAACCATTAGACTTAATCATCATACATGCTTTCGAACGGCGCGGTCTGACCCCACATACAGGCGACGTTGTGACGGTTGCCAGCAAGGTCGCGTCGATCTCAGAAGGACAAATAATTCAGCTCAACCTCGTTCACCCCTCGAAACTCGCTGATCTCGTGAGTGCAAGGTGGAGCATAGAGAGACGACTGGCGCAAGTTATAATCGACGAGTCCGACGCTATTCTCGGCGGCGTAAAGGGATTCGTTCTAACCATCAAGCACGGAATTCTCACACCAAATGCTGGCGTCGACGAGAAGAATTCCCTGCTGGGAACGGTAACTACTTGGCCGAAAAACCCGGATCTCACAGCAGATAGACTTAGGATGAGTTTACGGAAACGATTCCATACAAATGTCGGCGTAGAAATAGTTGACAGCCGAGTTACCGCACTGAGAATGGGAACGATTGGTCTAGCTATCGGAATCTCAGGTTTCCAACCAATCCGCGACGAACGAGGCGAGAAGGATCTTTACGGTAGGATAGTGAGAGCGACTCGAACCGACATCGCTGATGACATTGCTTCGGCATCACATTTGGTAATGGGGGAGAGAAGCGAACGAGTTGGTCTCGTTCTGGTTAGAGGAGCTAGAATACGCTTAGGCCAGTTCTCATCTGAACTCGTTCGGCTGAGCAAGCGTCGGTGCCTGATTTCCGCAAACCTGCCGTTGCACGCAATTTCTCAAATCTATTAAGTCATGTAAGGCCGGCGGCACGATAGAGCATGTCCATGGCTCGCATATTGTTGAGGCTGTCTGAAATGGAATACTTCTGTTCACGATCGTTCAGAATACTGTCAGCAAAATCTTCTGCGAGCAACGAATACGGGTTGACGTCCTGACAAGCAATCATTTCCGTTGTGTCGCCCCTGCACACAATCTCAGGCTTAACAAAACCTGGTTCAAATGCCGCAGGAATCTCCAGAGTTCCCTTGCTGCCTACGATTTCTATCGGATGACGCAGCATGGTCTGGAACCCGGAATCGAATAGAGCGATTGCGTCGTTCGGGAACTGCATAATACCAACGAACACATCGTCAACGCCGTTAGCATGAATATGCGCCGTTGCCCGCACTTGAATCGGTTCGCATCCAGCTAGCAGTCTCGAGACATTTACACAATAACAGCCGACGTCGTAGAGCGAGCCGCCTCCAAGTTCCTTGTTCAAGCGAATATCCTTAGGGTCGTCGAGCTTGAAGGTGAAAGCGCTCTTTATGAGAGAAATTTTGCCGATACGTCCGTTGTCCATCAATTGCTTCAGTTTTGCTATGTGCGGATAATACCTGTACATGAAATTCTCACATAGCCTCACGTCGGCTCTACGACACGCCTCGGCCATCTCTTCGCTTTCTCGAGCGTTCAAGCCTAATGGTTTCTCACAAAGTACATGTTTTCTGTTTTCAGCCGCTAGAATCGTCCACTTATGATGCATGCTATTGGGAAGTGAAATGTATACTGCGTCAACACCCTTCGACTCAAGGAGCTCTGAATAATCGCCGTAATAGGCCGAGATCCCGAGTGACTGCGCCACCTTACGTGCTCTACTTTCATTTCGACTTGCGATCGCGACAACTTTCCCATTTGAGGTCTTGTTTATGGCAGGAATTACCCAGTCGACACCTATCCTTGCTGTACTCACAACACCCCAGTTGACCATTTTCTGCAAAAAGAATACGCGCCAAATGATTACGCTCCTTACGTCTAGTTAAGCTTCATTATTACAACTTTGAATTTTAACGCCTACAGGAACTTGTCAGCGTGATGACAGGCTACGAAGTGGTCCTTGATTAGATCATCCTTCAAGGTCGGAGCTGTTCCTCTGCAGATGTCGGTTGCGTGTGGGCATCTAGGATGGAATCTGCATCCGGGCGGAGGATTTATTGGACTTGGTACTTCTCCGGGCAGAATTATTCGAATCGTTTTATGCTCGACGTCAGGCACAGGGACAGCGGCGATTAATGCCTGCGTATAAGGATGTAGTGGTTTATCGAATAGAATATCTGTTTGGGCAATTTCAACAATTTCACCTAAGTACATGACCGCGACTCGGTGGCTGATTTGCCGAACCGAACTTAGATCATGGGATATGTAGAGGTACGCGAGTTTTTCACGCTTTTGGAGCGCGATGAGCAGGTTGAGGATTTGGGCGCGGATAGACACGTCGAGTGAAGATACAGGTTCGTCGAGGATCATGAACTTCGGGTTCACTGCTAATGCGCGGGCTATGGCTATGCGCTGGCGTTGACCACCGCTGAATTCGTGCGGGTATCTTTCGGCATGGTAATCTTCGAGATTAACCATTCTCAGTAGTTCTGATACTCGTTCTCGCCATTGTGGTTTTGGGATATTTTTGTGGATTGCGAAGACTTCAGTGATAATGTCATAAATCGTCATTCTCGGATCGAGTGAACTGTATGGGTTTTGAAATACCATCTGCATTCTGCTTCTGAGCTTTCTTGCGCTCTCCTTGTCGCTCGAGAAGACTTGGCATACGTTGGTTTGTTCGAAGATCACAGTTCCGGACGTGGGCTTCTCGAGGAACAGAATGACTTTGCCGGTCGTCGTTTTACCGCATCCACTTTCACCGACAAGGCCAAGAGTCTCTCCTCGCGATATGGTAAAACTTACGTTATCGACAGCATGTATCTCACCAATTGTCTTACGCCCAAATATGCCGCGTTCGACAAC
>DASQZS010000255.1:0-14002 GCA_035638535.1 Candidatus Acidiferrum sp. | reverse complement strand
CGAAAAGTGTGCCGAGGAAGAGGTTTGTATTGCTACTAGCGAAACTTTGACCTAACGTGATCAATCCTGGGTTGTGCCAAATGTATCCCCAGGCCACAAAGACATCAGGCATGACAACTGCAGGTTCAGTTACAGACGCAGACGCCAGCAGGGCGATGAACGAGATGAACATCGCCCATCCTCCAATGAATCCTAAAACTGGATGCAGGCTTCGGCCTACCCAAATGTAGTCTGCTCCAGAACGAGGCATCTGAACCGAAAATAGGTAATACAGCACTCCAAGAGGGATCATGAATATCAAACCCATTAGCGCTGATGTGACAAAGTCGGCTCCAGGACCATTCGGAGCAACATAACCCATCTGAGAGGAGATTCCGAACATAGTCGGGCCGGTTACGGCCAGGCTGAGAATTACAGCGTCGTACCAACTAAACGATCTAACTAAACCAGTAGCTTCCCTAAGGAAGGTCTTGTGCTGTGTGGTCGCCATTATCTCACGGTCGGACAGGTCGCCGAACGTTGTTTATAAAATCTACCAACCTAGAGCGTCTAGACCAGTTGTTACTAACGCTTATAGCCTAGAGAAAGCACCGCGCAATCGGCGGTAGAAATACCGTTGCTTACCATGTCCTCCACTAAACTTGATCAGATATCCCCGTCCGAACTCAACGATCTTAAAAGGAGAGTTGTTGACGCGGGTCAGGGACTGTTTGATAATCATCTTGTTATCTCCACGTTCGGAGTCGTGAGTGTTCGAATCCCGAACACGGAGTATGTACTCATCACACCAAGTGGCTTTAGCAAGTCAAGGGTTCATCCAGACAATTTAATCATAGTAGACTATGAGGGGAGGCTGATCAAAGGTAGCCTTAGGCCGTCTGTCGAAACGCCCATGCACACGTACATTCATCGCCATCGTTCAGACATAAACACTGTAATTCACACCCATTCTCCTATGGCGTGCGGCTTCGCCGCGGCAAACATGGACATCCCATGCGTCTCAGCGGAGCAAGCGTTCTATCTTGGTGGAAGAGTGCCGATCGTCAGAAAATATTCTTTGCCCGGCACAACGAAACCTGTAGAATTGGACGCAATTTTGAAGGCGCTTGAGAGAATAGATGCCGTTCTACTCCGCAAACATGGCGTCGTCGTTGTTGGACGAACTCCGGAGGAAGCACTAGACACTGCGATTGTGCTTGAAGATGTAGCGAAACAAGCCTTTTACTCAATGCAACTAACCAAACCTAAGGAGTTCACAAAGAAGGAACTTGATTATCTACGGGTGTTCAAGAAAACAAAGTATGGACAAACCGGCTATTTGCCACAACCATCCTAGTCACGATAGCAATTAGGCTAGAGTTGACGTAGTTTGACTTACCTAGCCGCAATAGACGCTGGCACCGGAAGTTGCAGATGCGTAATTTTCGATTCGAACGGCAATCAAACGGCATTCGCTTCGCAAGAATGGTCACATCCATCCATCCCTGAATATCCAGGATCACAAGTATTCAACACGGATGAGAACTGGAAAATATTATGCTCATGCGTCAAACAGGCAATTCAAAAAGCCGGGATAAATCCCGCCGAAATCGCTGGAGTAAGCGCAACAAGCATGAGAGAGGGAATGGTTCTTTACGATTCCGAAGGCCGCGAAATTTGGGCTTGCCCGAACGTTGATTCACGAGCGAGAAACGAAGTTACACAATTGGTCAGGAAGGGGCTCGGGAAGAAAATCTATTCACGGGCGGGAGACTGGCTCTCGATAACGTCTCCACCACGATTCCTATGGATAAGACATCATCAACCCGAAATCTTGAAACGCACCTCGCATATGGGAATGATAAGCGACTGGATCATCTACAAGCTTTCAGGAAAATTTGTGACCGATCCATCAGCCGGTTCCAGTTCGGATTTATTCCAACTTTCCAAGAGAACTTGGTCAAATGAAATAATCGAATGGTGCGGACTACCGAACCGAATATTCCCTGACGTACTCGAACCTGGGACCGTTGTCGGCGATGTTACGACGAAAGCATGTAACGAAACAGGACTGACTGTTAACACAAAGGTCGTAATGGGTGGAGCGGACACACAACTCGCATTAATCGGGGTAGGCGCTGTGGATACATATTGCAGCACCACTATCGGAGGAACATTTTGGCAGCAAACCGTTGTAACAGAAAAACCACTCATAGATCCCAAAATGAGACTGCGAACTCTTTGCCACGCCGTCCCAGGTCAATGGATGACAGAAGGAATCGGATTCTACTGCGGACTCACAACACGATGGTTCAGAGACGCATTCTGCCAACACGAAAAAGAATTAGCTGAAAAAGAAAACGTTGACCCTTACTACCTCCTCGAGAAACAAGCTGCAGAAGTCCCACCAGGATCAAACGGAATCATCCCAATCTTCTCCGACACAATGAACGCGAAAAGATGGATGCACGCTGCCCCGTCCTTCATACAATTCGACATTGAACATCCAAACAAATCCGGCAAGAAAGAATGTTTCCGAGCAATAGAGGAAAGTGCCGCCTACGTTTCGTTAGGGCACATGAAAATTATTGAGACAATCGCACACCACAAAACAAAGGAAGTCGTATTCTGCGGTGGGGCATCCAAAGGCTTCCTCTGGCCACAAATATTAGCTGACGTATTCGGAATTAGAATCAAAGTACCAATCGTAAAGGAATCTACCGCCCTAGGAGCCGCCATTTGCGCCGGAGCCGGCACAGGGATCTTTCACGACATCAAAACTGCCGGAAAAAACTTGACAAGATGGGAGAGAACCCTAGAACCAAACCAGAATAATCACGAAGAATATCAGGCCCTATTCAAGAAGTGGAATCAAGTCTACAATCAGATGTTGGATCTGGTCGAAGAAGGGATACTTCAACCCATGTGGCGTGCCGCCGGAACATAGTAGCTCAGATCATTTCCGCAAATTGAGTGAAACACTAAAGTCCAAGTCTCTATTTACAAGAGCCGGGACTTGAGATACGTGACGACGACGATTCAAGAGGTATCGCAGAAAGACTTCAGCAATTATGGTCTTACTGCGGAAAAACTGACCTACATGCTTCGCAAAATGGTTCTGCTACGGAAATTCGAGGAGAAGATAGAAGAATTATTTCTCGTGAAAGGTGCACTGATAGGCCCCTCTCACCTGTATCTGGGACAAGAAGCAATCGCTGTAGGCGCAATGACTGCACTCGACCCGAACGATCTCACCGTAACAACCTATCGCGGACACGGCCACGCACTAGCGAAAGACGTCCCACCGAACCTGTGCATGGCTGAGCTCTTCGGCAAATCTACTGGAAACTGCAAAGGCCTGGGTGGATCAATGCACGTGGCGATTTATCCTAAAACAGGCTCCTTGTACGCGACAGCCATAGTGGGCAGTGGAATCCCCATAGCCGCAGGAGTTGGTTTCGGGTTAAAGCATAAGAAAAGCCAAAACATCGTGGCCACCTTCTTCGGTGACGGAGCAGTAAATACCGGCGCATTCCATGAAGGCATGAATCTTATCGCCCTGTGGAAGTTACCCGTTCTACTCTACTGCGAAAACAATCAATACGCTATGTCAACCCCAGTGAGCAAAGCCGTTTCAAGCCGCAGCATCGCCGAACGAGCAAGAGCATACAATATGGAAACAGTTGTCGTTAACGGAAACGACGTCCTCTCAGTGTACGTCGCCACAAAAGACGCTGCTAAAAGGGCTAGAACAAGTTCACAGCCCACATTCTTCGAATGCATCACATACAAAATGAAGGGACATGGAGTCTACGACAAAGGCGAATACCGCCCTCGCGAAGAAGTGGAAAAATGGTTAGCGAAGGATCCAATCAAAACATTCGAGAAAAGACTAATTGACGAAAAAGTGCTGACCGAGAACACGATTCAAGAGATTAAACAATCGGTTCAAAAAGAAATTGAGGATGCCGTCAAATTCGCAACCGAAGGCACGGCTTTACCATTCGATGAAATTCTGAATTACGTATATGCAGGAGACGATTAAATTGCGAGAACTTAGCTACGCTGACGCTTTACGGGAGGCGTTAAGAGAAGAAATGCTTCGAGATCCAAACGTCATCTTGCTCGGCGAAGAAATCGGAGTCTTCAACGGCGTATACAAAGCCACGCGCGGATTATTGGATGAGTTCGGACCAGAACGAGTGAAAGATACACCCATATCCGAAATCGTAATCGCCGGAGCAGCAGTCGGTATGGCTCTGGTAGGATTGAAGCCGGTGGCCGAAATCATGTATATGGATTTTCTACCCATCTGCATGGATCAATTATGTACACAGGCCGCGAAAATGCGATTCATGAGCGGCGGACAACTCAAAGTCCCTATGGTCCTCAGAACCCAATACAGTCTGGGTCGACAACATGGATCACAACACTCACAATTCACCCCAGCATGGTTCATGCAAGTACCAGGCCTCAAAGTCGTTACAGCAGCCACCCCATATGATGCGAAAGGATTGTTGAAAACCGCAATACGCGACAACAACCCCGTACTCTTCCTAGAATGTGGCCTACTATACAGAACAAAAGGTCCCGTACCTGAAGAAGAATACACGATCCCGTTCGGGAAAGCTGAAATAAAAAGAAAAGGCGAAGATGTAACAATCGTCGGCATCTCAAGAGTCGTCGGTGAAGCCATCACCGCTGCAACAAAACTTGAAGAGAAAGGCATCTCCGCAGAAGTCATCGACGTCAGAACGCTGCAGCCGTTAGACATTGAAACAATTATTGAATCAGTCAAACGTACGTCACGATTGATAATCGCATGCGACGACATTAGAACAGGAGGAGTTGGCGCAGAAATATCCGCAACAGTTCAGGAATCCGCTTTCGGCTACTTGGACGCTCCAATCCAACGGGTCGCATGCGCTCTAACACCAATCCCATTCTCACCGCCGCTTGAACACCTGTATATGCCGAACGCTGATCGGATCATCGAAACAGCGACAAACATGATTGGAAAGTGAATCATATGCCAGAAGTTGTAATGCCCCGACTCGACCCCGGAATGCAGAGCGGGAAAATTGTTGAATGGCTCAAGAAAGAAGGCGAACAAGTAAAGAAGGGAGAACCGATCCTTGTTGTCGAAGGCGAAAAGACAACCTTCGAAATAGAAGCACCTGAAAGCGGCCTCCTAACAAGAATCCTAGCAAAACCAGGAGACGATGTACCGGTAACACAGGCAGTAGCGATAATCGGCGAACCAACCACAAAACCCGAATCACCACAACAACAAACTACACACGCCGCCTCCTCGGAAGTTGCGGCTCGAACTCCAACCACACCACAACCCGCAAAACAACAAGTAATCGCCTCGCCGGCGGCCAGACGACTGGCTCAAGAACAAGGCGTAGACATATCACAGGTAACCGGCACCGGACCAGGAGGAAGAATAAGCAGCGAGGACATCATGGCTGCTGCTAAGAAAACTGCACCCCAAACAACTCAATCTCGAAGCCCCACCGTTTTAAAACGAACCAAACTGGAAGGCATAAGGAAAGCAGTTGCAGAGAGATTATCCTACAGCGCCAGAAATACTGTAGCCGTCACCATCACAATGGAAACCGACGCCACGACGCTAGTTAGCCTGAAAGAGAAGGAAAGCCATATCGCGTTTACAGCATTAGCCGTAAAAGCAGTCGCAAAGTCGCTGGAGAAGCACTTAATCGTCAACTCCTCTCTCGAAGGCGACGAGATCGTAACGTATTCCCAAATCAACGTAGCATTGGCAATAAACACTGACCAGGGCCTTGTCGCTCCAGCAATCCAAAACACTAACAATAAGACAGTGCGCGAAATCAACGCCGAAATCAACGAACTCGCCGAGAAGGCGAAAGCGAATCGACTAACCATTGAGAATCTAACTGGAGGAACGTTCACAGTCACAAATCTCGGCGCTTGTGACGTTGAATCATTCGCACCCATAATCAACCCTCCTCAGTGCGCCATCCTGGGATTGGGCCGAATTGCCTACAAACCAGTCGCAGTCGGAGGTCAAGTAGTAGCTAAACCCACAACAATGCTAACCCTTGTCTTCGACCATAGAATCATCGATGGAGTACCCGCCGCTCGCTTTCTACAGGAAGTCAAGCGCAATCTCGAGAACGCTGAAGGTCTTCTCTGAAAACCAAATCTAAAGTATTTTATCACCTCCAGCAAACAATTATCGTGTGAGATCGCATGAAAAAATCAGTCCCACCCGGTATGAGAATTACTCAGGTTGCGGTAGTCGTGAAAGATCTGCGCAAAACCATGGAAGCCTACCATAAAGCATTAGGATGGGGACCTTGGAGCGTCTACGAACATAAGCCTCCAACACTACACCACACTACACTACACGGCAAGCCAACCGACTACTCAATGATCGGAGCCGAAGTGCACTGTGATCCCATAGACTTTGAGATCCTACAACCACTCGAAGGTCCAAGCATATACAAGGAATTTCTAGAGCAAAAGGGCGAAGGCTTGCATCACGTATCAATGGTCAGCCCAACTGAAGACGTTGATACTGCACTAAGTAATTTCAAGAAAATCGGTGTCGACGTCTTAATGAGCGGACGGCTCGGAGAGAGCATTCGTTTCTACTACATGGATACGGAACCGATCCTGAAAATGGTCGCAGAGACGGTTAGCGGTCACGCTATTTCGATGAAACCAAGCTACACTTACCCCTAAACGGGCTATTAGTTCGCTCGAAGCCCAACTTTCAAAGCCTTCCCTGCGCTCATCAACTGCAACGCCTCCTCCGCTTTCTCCAACCGCATCTCATGCGAAATTAACGGCTTAGTGGAAACTCTACCAGACACCACCAGTTTGAATGCACGATCAACCGCAGAAGGAGTATGATGGAACGCGCCTTGAACTTGAAGCTCTCCATAATGAATTCTCCCAGCATCAAAAGATACAGCTGTGCCTGACGAGCATCCACCGAAAAGAAGAACGATGCCACCTTTCCGAGTGAG
Organism: Candidatus Acidiferrum sp.; assembly: GCA_035638535.1. Taxonomy (GTDB): domain Archaea; phylum Thermoproteota; class Bathyarchaeia; order 40CM-2-53-6; family 40CM-2-53-6; genus FEN-987. The sequence goes on along the minus strand of DASQZS010000255.1, from coordinate 7,004 downwards.
AAGGTGAGAGGATTCCCAAGCCTCCTTTCTTCCAGCAGCTTCAACGATCAAATCAACTCCCCTACCCTCAGTCAGACCGAGGATTCGATCGTGCACATTCTCACTCTTTGAGTTCACTATAACGTCAATTCCAACTCTTGCAGATCCAGACAACCTGTCCGTGTGTGGATCACAGAGTAGGACCAATTTTGCTCCGTGAAGATGCGCCAGTTGTGCGTGCAAGAGACCTATCGGGCCGCCGCCAATGACAGCAACTGTTCCACCAGGTTCGAAATCAACGAGATCCCATCCATGAACAACACAAGCCAAGGGCTCCAAGCTTGCAACATTCTCCAACGGAACGTGATCGGGGATTACGAAAGTATTTTGTTGAACGATTCTGGCCGGTAAACGGACATATTCAGCATATGCTCCTGGCCAAGTAAAACCAACTAGGCAATCGTCCAGGTGCTCGCAGAGATTAGGTTTTTTGATAGAACAGTAATAGCAATTGTTACAAGGTGCAGAGTTTGCAGCAACCACTCTCATACCTTCTTTAAATTGTTCAACCCCAGCGCCAACCTCCGATACGATTCCCGCAAATTCGTGGCCAATTATCAGTGGAGGTTTCGCAAGCGGATGCCCGCGACGATACATTTTCACATCCGTTCCACAGGTTACAGCCAAACTATTCTTCACGACTAACTCCCCTGATTCTGCTTTTGGAATTGGAAGATCTTCTACTCGCAACTGTCCTGGCCCATAGAACCTAACAGCCAACATTCAAATTGCCTCAATGAAACGGTAGGGCTGGATCATGGATTCTCGACAATTACTTTGCCCGCATCCTCCGCGATACCGGCAACATGAAACGCGTCGCTGATTTGACTAAGTGGGAACCGATGGGTAATTTGCGTCGACGGAGATATTCGTCGCTGTTGAATCAAATCCAGAGCCATCTGCATATCCGGCTCGGACGCAGAGTAACTTGAAAGAAAATTAATTTCTCGAATCCACATTCGACTTACGTCGAATGTTACCTGTGTGCCACGGGCCGGAGCTCCGAACAGAAGAACCTTTCCTCCCTTACGTACCGGTTGCAACGCTTGCTCTATTGCTTTTGGATTACCGGTAGCGACCACTGCACAATCGACTCCCCTTTCAGTTTGCGCTATGATTAGATTCGGTACATCGTCTCTTCTAGGATCAAAAGTGCGGTTCGCACCGACCGTGATAGCCAAGTTTCTACGCTTTTCAATAACATCAATCGCAAAAACCGGTGCAACTCCGTACAGTCTCAACAGTTCAACGAGCGTCAAACCCACAGGCCCCAAACCAAAAACGGCAGCAGTCTCACCAGCCTTAATCCCAACTTTCCTCAAAGCACGAATACAACAAGCAGTAGGTTCGACCTGTGAAGCCGATTCAAAATTCAACTCAGACACAATACGATGAACCGCCCCACCATTTACGAGAATCTCAGAGACCCGAAAAAATTCCGCAAATCCACTAGGCTCCAAGTGACTCTTCGGATACGACTCACAAACCGTCTCAAACGAATTCTTACAATAATAGCAAGATCCACACGAAACATGATGATGCACAACAACTCTCTCACCAACCTCAATCCCTCTAACCGACTTCCCGACACGTTCTACCACACCAGCCACCTCGTGTCCCAGAACAGACGTGGTAACAGCATCCCCACGCACCTTCTCAAGATCAGTGCCACAAATCCCACACGCACGCATCCGAACCAGAATCTCCGCTTCACTAATAGTAGGAACCGGGAGATCCTGTAACTCCAATCCTCCATTCTGTCCAACAACAGCGGCCTTCATCTCAGCACACAACCTACATGCCGAAAGACGCGAATCGCGATCAAAAGGGTATAGTAAGCCCAACCACCAATTCAACAAACAACAAGAATTGGTTTGAGTGTTCCGTATGCTTTAGGAACGGACGGGCCCGTGGTCCAGCCGGTTAAGATACCGCGTCATATTATTGTTGGCTTAGTTATTCTTGGATGCCTTCGTCGTTGACGCGGTTGATTTACGCTCTGTATTTTGTGATTTCGTGAGTCAGCGTGAATCCGCCGTCTACTGTCATCATGCATCCGGTGACGAATGACGCATCGTCTGATAATAGGAAAGCGGCGACTTTCACGACTTCTTCAGGTTCGCCTAATCTTCCCATTGGGTGGCATCCGATCATGAAGTCCATTACTTCTTGCACATTGCCACCTCTAGCCACGATATCAGCGACCGCCTTTTCGGTTAGGGGTGTCTTTATGGTTCCGGGGAGTAGTGCGTTTACTCTGATTTTGTCTTTGGCGTGATCCACAGCCATTGCTTTCGTTAAGCCTACGACTCCTCCCTTAGAGGCGACATAAGCGGCTTCAGCGAACCATGAGAGAATGAAGTCGCCGGTGGATGTGTTTACGATTGCTCCCCCGTTAGGGTTCTTCTTCATTTCGGGGATCGCATATTTCGAGAGCATGAACATGCCTTTCAGATTGATGTTCATCGTTCTATCGTATACGTCCATGGGGGTATCAACGACGGTTCCAATTGGATTGATGCCTGCATTATTGTAAAGGCCGTCCAGCTTTCCATATGTTTTCACGCTCTCCTTGACGACATTTTCTGCGTCTTCAAGTTTTGTTACATCGCATTTTACGAAAGTCGCATTGCCACCGTTAGAGCGAACCATTTCAACAGTCTTTCTCCCCTGGATTTCATCTATGTCAGCTGCGACAACCTTTGCTCCTTCTTTGGAGAAGTGAATTGCCGCTGCTCTTCCCATCCCAGAGGCGGCTCCAGTGATGATAACAACTTTGCCTTCGAGTCTGCCGGGCATGGTGGCGCAATTAGTGGGGCTAGTATTTATGCGTGCACTTCTTCCGTTGGAGTTTAGTTCGTTCTAATTGACACCGAGTTCAGTGACGAATAGGAGTGGCTTACGCGATTTTTGTGGTGTGGATTTTCATTTTTTCTTCGTCAATTTCAATGCCGAGTCCAGCCTTGTAGTTGGGTTGGATGAAGCTGTCTCTGATCCAGTAAGGATCTTTCACTATGTTGTCTCGTAACGTGATCAATTCTGTGAATTCTCCTGTCGAGGCACAGGTTGCGTTTTCCAAAGCGACGGCCAGATGAACTTTAGCAGCGCTCGCCACTCCGAACTCTGCTTCGCATCCTATGTGGGCTTTGAGAAATGCCGAATTGGCGATATCAGCGATTTTTTTCGCTTTGTTTAGTCCACCGACACGCGTTAGTTTTATGTTTATCACGTCTGCGGCTTCTTTCTTGCAGACAATCATTGCCTCTTGTGGTGTCCATACGCTCTCGTCGACCGCGATGGGGGTCTGAACGGATTTGCGTATTCGGGCGAGACCGTCCAAGTTGGTTCTTGGTACTGGTTGCTCGAAGTATTCGAGTTCACAATCCTGAACATTTCGCAATACTCGTATAGCTTCGTCGGTCGTATATGCACCGTTTGAGTCAGCTCGGATGATCGCACGGGATGCTACTGCATCATGGAAAGCTTTGATAGCGCTTATGTCCTCGTTTGGTGTCGTGCCAACGTGAAGCTTAATCACAGTAGGCTTCAGTTCGAGAACTTTGTCTACAACGTTCTGCATGTCTTCCGGTTTTACTATTCCAAGCTCAAGTCCTACAGCCGCTTTCTCTCTGAAACGCCCTCCGAGCAACGTGTAGACTGGAGTGTTTAGTGTCTTGCCAATCGCATCATACAACGCGATGTCGATAGCCGTTTTGGCCGAAGAATTACCCGCAAACCGCTTGTCAACGATCGATTCGATCTTTTCGACATTCTGTGGGTCTTGGTCTCGGATTACGGGAGCAATCCAATCGTCGATAGCTGTAATTATCGACTGTTGCGTTTCGCCATAAAATGATGGGTCTATTGGTGAGGCTTCCCCGAATCCAACAACTCCGTTGTCCAAGTGCAGCTTGACGATGACGTAATTCATGCAGTCATAGCTTGCGTAAGCATCAGAAAAAGGAACGATCGGAAGTGTAACTGGGACCGCTTCAATTTTCACGATTCTCATAGATTGAAAGTTATGTGAAGATCAATTAAAAGCAAGTCCACCGGAATTTCTCATCTCTTGCGTCAAGTATCCGATGGGGCCTGCTTGGCTTCAAGAATTCAGAGAGATGGTGTAAGGGTTCAATTTACTGAAACCGATCAGTACCGTCCATTAAGGTGGAAGATGCTCCCGGTCACGAAACCTGCTTAATCGAAGACTGGATAGGCGACAAGGCCGGCGACTTCATCCGATGTACGTACACCTTTCAATAGGATGGCACGGAGGAAAACTTCGAGGTTACCGCGTTGTGCCTAAATAACGTGAAAGTTGAGAGCTGCCACCAGTTCTATTCCGGTGGCAGAGCGCGGAACAGATCGTTAAGATCTATGCCTTGCCGTGTCTTTCTGTACCATCTAATTCCGAGAAACCAAGTAATTCCGAAGGCAATTACAGCGAATACGACGCCAAGTGCGCGAGGATCAGTTATGCCTACGCCAGGGATAGCGACGAAAGTATACATTAGCACTAGTTGAGACACCAACGTTATGAGGCCACAGATGACAACGAACGGGACTTTTCCAATCATCCACCTTGAGGACGGTGAAGCCCGGAACATCTCCTTCTTGGTATAGGGGAAGCAAACCCCTGCAAGACCTGTTGTTATGAAGTTGAAGATCTGCGCCAGAACAGCGGCAGAAAACGCCCAGGCAAGTCCTAGGAATGCAACCAGAGCGCCAAAACCAAGTCCCCCAACGACGAAGAACATTAGGAGAGCATTAACAGGACTGTGCAACCGGTCGTTTACGTCACCGAGTTTTGCGGGCAAAACCCGATCGAAGGAAAGTGCGAGTACAAGACGTGAGTAGCCGATAGAATTGTTAGTGTCCCATTGTATTGCCCACGCGAGAAGTCCCCCGTTGATTAGAATGATCCACCAGATGTTGTTCGTAAGAATGCTGGCAATCATTGTGTGAAATGGAGGAATAGGGATTGGATACGCGGATCCACCTTGTATAAATCCGAGGTAACCGATTGACGAGAGAAAGTCAATCCCACACAAGTTTACTATTTGCCAACCGATGATCAGCATAAAGATCGCAGTAAACAGTGTGCCACCCACGAAGACCCAAGAGTAGGTCTTCAGGTCGTTCGCTTTTTTCGCTTCACCAAAATTGTGAACTATAGAATGAGACCAGATCAGGCCGAACGCAACGAAAGCCATGAGTCCAATCGTTGAAACCCAGCTGAATTGGGTATTCAGACCAAGGTTATGTGCGGTGGTTATAATGTAATGGAACGAGTCGGCTTGATTATAGTATGGCTGGGCGAACGTATTGAATTTTGATATAAAGTCCGCTTGTGAATTAGTCGCAAAGAGATACATAACTCCAAGAGCTTCAATCATCCCAAAAACGAACAATGGTCTTTGAAATGTTTCCATATAGAATTTGATCCCTAGGGCCGAGACTGCGACCGAGAACGCTGAACTTGCTACAATGATTATGTACAGTCCAACGGGCGTACTGGACCATGCTCCGAAGCTCAGTAAGGCAGCGTTCCCAGTCAGTTGCCCCATAAAGAAAGCAAGGGGCGCCAAGCCGATTGTTGCAATCATGACGCCGTTAAGTGCTTGGAAAATGCAGCCCTGCCAAATGACGTTATAGCTTAGCTGATTGCCGACCGCCCAAGGCAGAATGCGATCAAGGATTCGGGCCTGAAAGACATATTCTCCTCCACTGCGGGGCATCGCGGTTCCTAGTTGCGCGTAAAGGAGATCTTTGAAAATCAGGATGATCGCAAATACGCCGACCGCGATTGGTATTGATCCTCCGGGGAATAACGCGGGCCCCAGAGTGTATAGAAACGAAACTCCTGTGCCAATGCTGATGCACATAACACCGAAAACCCAAGCATCAACAGCCTTGACCTCTCTAACGAGTCCTGTTGCTTCTCTTAAAAACGGCGTCTTCGGTTCCATGAAGTAGTTCTGTTATTGGTCGTTAATATTCGCTTCTATCGCGGCTGATGAGTCCTATAATTAGAATTGAAATTTTGGAAAATATACTCGTATTTATTACTTAGCGTGTCTTCGGTCTTTCACGAACATTTTTGTCACTTCTTGTTAGACTTCCTCATTGAGTTGCGAGTAGCCCGATGTCCTTCCATGTCTTTACGGATCCTGACATAGGAGAGTCTACGAAGATCCAACTACCAGTGACTTTGAAAGTGAACCTTGAGGAAGCGAGAAGGGACCTCAAGATTCCACATTTTGTCTCGCTTGACAACTTCGCTATGAAGAAAACGCTGTTAATCTTCTGGGTAACGAAGAACTTAGATAAGTTAGGTAAAGAGATTGAGGATGCGTCTAAATTTCCTGTCTCTCTCTTTGGAGGTGTTGCATTCCGGTTTCTCTGTCCGAGGATGAACGATCCCACAGACCCTCTCTACCGCATCCCAAACGACGTTGACTACGCCGTTCTCAAAGAGGACGGCTCCCGATTTAGCTCCACATTGCAGCTCTTAGGGTCTAAGTTTGGAAGTGGCCTGTCTCATTGGACGTTTCGTAGGGACAGAGTCTTCAATGGTTTTCGACGAGGCACCAGATATAGGTTGAGATGCGTTACGGGGATCGATGCAAATGGAGCACCCCTCATGGGCCTTACCGACATTGTTTGCGACACACTGAGTTTTTGCCACGAAGTTCCGTTGCGAGATGCAATAAAATTAACCGACGAAAACGCTTACACAATCGGGTTGGAACGATTAATCTTGTCCAAAACGCAGTTCATTAAACGCGTTCCACGTGAGCAGCTCGTTGAGGAGGTTAAACCACGATTTCTTGAGAATTTCGGAGATTCTGACGCGCTTCTTGGAATGGAGCCTAAGGACATGCGTGATGTTACCGCTGCGTTCTTAGACCACGAACTCGGAAGGTCTCCAGATCAGATCAACGTCGAAATAATCGGAAAACTTC
>DASQZS010000254.1:0-2769 GCA_035638535.1 Candidatus Acidiferrum sp. | reverse complement strand
GAAGGCAGCATACTTTAGCCCGCCCGTTCAGACCCCGTCTTATGTAACTAACACTGCTATCCAAGCGAATAGTGCAGCACCCCCTGGAGGTAGGTTGTTGGTTACCGCGTCCAGCGTGCCTACTGGGCAGTCGATGACGTTCAATGATCCGAGTCTTGGGCAATTCGATCTAATTCACTTAGCCAACGGCCAGTTCGTGGCTTACAGTACCACCTGTACTCATGCTGGGTGCCAGGTACAGTTTGATCCTTCAAGTATGGATCTTATCTGCCCGTGTCACGGTGCAATGTATGACCCTAGTAATGGCGCGCAAGTCTTGTCGGGACCCGCTCCATTCCCATTACAGAATATTCCTGTTCAGTACGATCCGTCGACAGGCAATGTCTACTTGATGGCTTAGATGCTTTAGTTAGTTGGCTGCGGCTAAGATCGGCTTACTTGCCTTCTGAACCGGCTGATCTGTAGTTGATTTAGGTAGCGAGTAGATCAACTTGATTTCATCTCCTGTGTCTTGAAATCGGAGAGTGAATTGGTCAGTTTTCGTTAATCCGATTAAGTCGGCAATGTCGTTGGGGATTCGGAGGTAGACTGACTTGTTGAGTCTTACTGTTTTGATTACCAGTGTCACTTTTTCATCTCTCAAGTCCCTGTTAGACCTATGTTAAACGAAAATTCTGTTGAACTTAAACTTAGGTTGCGAAAAAGACATTTTGGTGGCTGTTTTAGGATTTTGAGTCTGCGAAGTTAATTTTGAAATGTACATCCGCTTATGGTAACCAAATGTTACCGTTGCTGTCGATTGTTAGTTGCACTGTGGGGAGAGGAGTAGGTGCTGGTCCTTGGAGAACGGCTGCGCCTTGGCTTGGATCGAATACAGCACCGTGGCAGGGGCACTGGATTAGACCTGAGTTAGTGTCATAACCAACTGTGCATGGGCGATGTGTGCATGTTGAAGAGAACGCGACGACGTTGCCGTTTTGGAGTCGGATAAGTATGTCTGGGTTGCCTTGGGCGTCGTTGAAGTAAAAGGCGCTGTTCTTCGGTATGTTTGCGAGGTTTCCGAGTTTAATTCCGGTGGGTTGGCTGCTGAGTTGCGTGCCTTGAGTGTTGGATTGGACTGTCGTTGATTGAGTGGGGGTAATTGTTTGTGTTTGTTGATTTTGTAGGATGGGCAGAAGTCGCGGTGCCAGGGTGGAGAGTTCGGCGAAGGTTAGAGCGACGAGAGTGCCGGCTGCGATCGTGCTCAGCTTCTGTAATGCGTTTCGTCGCGCTAAATCGGTGGTAGATTGATTCTGAGGTATGTTTTGTGGTGAGAGTAATCGGAAGAGAGTCTTTGTGCCTTTGATGATAGCGTAGAATACGCCTACGCCGATCAACCCTATCGTTCCAAGAAACAGATCTAGGGAGACCGCTGGTCCCAATTGTGCGATTGCGGTGTCGGATGTTATGGCATGAAGTTCGATTAGCGCCAGTGAGGCTACCATGAGCCAGAGATGGAGCTTCTTCATGATGCTGAAGGTTTTCGTTTTTCTATTCATTTCAGTGATTATTCCGGAAACGCCGAGGATAAGAAGCACCAGTAATCCACCGACGCCGAGAAGGATGCCTGGGGTAGGTGAGTACGTGAACGGGAATAGTAGAATCCCGTGGATACCTGCTATTACGGTTAGAATGATTGAGAGTACGATGTGGACTGTTCGCCAACCGTAGACGCGTGCTTCGGTGTATTTCTTGGCTATGACTTCATGCTTTGCATTAGTGAGGTTGCTTCGAAGATCGTCCATGTACCGCCGATCTCGCGAGGCCTTCCAGAATCCTTGAACTACAAGGATTGCTGCTGAAATGAGGCCGCCCCATCCTAGAAACCTGGCGTAGCTGTATAGTAACGAAGGGGATGGATAGGATTGGGAATAGGTGAAGGCTGCTATGCTAACGGCGGTGAGGATCGCCGCGAGGGCTGGCCAAATCCAACGGCGCAGTGTGGCCACGTACTAAGTGTCCTGTTGACACTCGTCAGCGGCACAGGCCTGACCTGCGGAGGCAGGTTGCGGCGTTAGTTTAATTTGAGATTGTGACCCGTTGCTATTGGGGTTTGAAATATTGTTTGTTTGGCTTGGTGAATTGCCGATCGATCGAAGGACGTGAGTTTGGATGGTTGCAGCTCCGCTGACCGCCAAGATCGCTGAGAGCGCTAATAGCAATGCGAGAACTACTGGAAGCGTTGATCTCATCAATACCTCACCTTCCAGTTCAAAAGATTCGTTTCTCGCCAGTAAAGTTAGGGATCGTATCTTGGTGCCGTCTGCAGTAGTGGCGTTTCAGTTGATGCTTGGTGCAGAAACGTCGTTCGCAGAAAAGGCATGAGTAGATCCCAAGTAGAGGCCTTTGGTCGAAGCCATCATTTGATCCGTAACCTCTGAGTGCCTGCGTCAATTTCTTTGCAACTCTTGAACTACGCAGAGTAGTTTTCTTGCTTATAATTCGGATGGACGAATCATCCCATGTCATCACACTTGCACCTATCTGGCTTGAAGGAAAATTGTTCATAAAAGTGAACGAAGAAGTCTGTTATGCTAGAACTCAGTTCTCATAACGTAAAATAGCTAGGTACGAAACATCACAATCGAGCATATTGCCTCCTCCTATGGAAGAACCGTCTCCGTCGACCAGCCCCTTGGCCATATCTATTATGTACGTTCAAGAAAGTGCCGTACTAATTTCCAAGATTAGGCGTATGCTTACGGTAGCAGTTATCGCGTGCATCTTACT
>DASQZS010000253.1:0-3148 GCA_035638535.1 Candidatus Acidiferrum sp. | reverse complement strand
ACCGCTAAGATTAGAGTGTAGACCACGGTGTAATTCAGGTTTGCAGCAGCCGCACCGTAATAATTGGTGGCAACCATTCCAATCCACGTAACAGCGGCGACGAAGATGATTGATTTGACAGGCGTGTGATATCTATCGCTTACGTCAGCAAGTTTTGTGGGGAGTACACGGTCAAAACCCATCGCTAGCATAATTCTGGTTGTCGCCATCCAGTTTGATGGAATGATAACGATGGCCCAGGCTAGGAGACCGATGTTGATGATGGTCGCTATGGCCAAGTTGTTCGTGAGGAGGCTGGCGAAAAAGTAGGGATTTGGAGGAACGGGAATAGTGTAAGAAGACGGCTGGGCGTTCGCAATGTAGCTAAGCGAATTCAACCACCCCTCTCCTACGGCGCCAACTAGAGCGAAAGCAAAGACCGAATACATAATCGTGGAAACTATGTTGTTTCCGATGGTCGAGACGAACATGGACTTCTGCACCTCTTTGAGTTCTCCTGAGAAATATCCAGAGTACTGATACCCATTATTTGCTAACCATGCAAGGGTAACTGCGCCAACCGTAGCTGCCATGCTAGGGGCCCATTTGAAACCTGCAGAGTTAGCTGTCTGAATTACTCCTTGATACGTAGTGTACTGGCTAAGCACGTTGTTGAACGCCTGTGCAAATTGTGTCGGATTAGACTGCAGGAATAGCACGAGTGCTACCAAAGTCCCGATCATTCCAATAGCCCAGAAAACCATCTGTTGCTTCAGGTAACGGCGTACTCCAAAAATCATAATTATAGTTAGATACGCGATTAACGCAGTTCCGATAACCGTAATCCACAATGGATTCGTGAACACCGCTTGGGACATGCTGATCAGCCCACTGTTGATCGTTATCGTCCCCCAAGTCACGAACACTGAATACAGACCATAAGTTACGAATGTGTTCGCAAAGAATCCCATGAATATCGAATTGAAAATCACGTTGGTGAGTGCGAGTGATGTACCAATGGACGGATGAAGGATTCGACTTCCCCAAACGTAGTCGCCGCCCGACCGTGGCATTGCAATCGCCATCATAGAATACATTGCCGAATGGCAGAACAGGAACGGGAGAACTAGAAGGAATGTGAGCGCGAGGTTTGCTCCGGGCCAAACGTAGAGGGCGGGCAGGTAAGTTGTTGCGATTCCGAATCCTATGTTCGTAATCGCAACCGTCGTTATGAATGCTTGAAGTGGAGATATGGCTCTAACAATTCCCGTCGCATCTCTCAGAAAAACCGGTCTTTTTGAAGCCATGCTAACTTCACAAATCCGTGCGAAGGTTTCCCGCGAGTTGTATTTAATATTTTGTTGTTGGTACCGATAATGCCAAATGTTGACTAAAGTCCTCGACCAGCGGACTTGTTCAGCCAATTTGTAGTAGTGGACCAAGGAAGTATGGAATGTGCGGTTCAGTGGCAAAGTTGTAATTGTGACCGGTGCTGGTGGAGGAATAGGCGGCGAGGTGGCAAAGTCATTCTCAGCAGAGGGCGCTAATGTCACTGTGGCTGATTCTCGAGCTGACGCCGCGCAAAGAATAGTTCATGAGATTACGAGTCGAGGAGGTACGGCTATCCCTGAGAAACTGGACGTTCGATCCTATGCTGAGATCGAGAAGGTTGTTGAGAAAACTCTAGGTTCGTTTGGGAAAATCGACATACTCGTTAATTGCGCAGGCATTCTCACAATAAGCCCGTTCGATGAGATTACTGAGGAATTGTGGGATTCTATGTTGGATGTAAATGCAAAAGGAACCTTTCTCTGCTGCAAAGCGTTCGCTAGGCAGCTGATTCGACAAGGAACCGGAGGCAAGATCGTTAATACCGCATCCATAGCGGGGAAGATAGGGGTTCCTTTTTACACGCATTACTGTGCCTCGAAGTTTGCGGTACTTGGAATAACCAAAAGTCTAGCGTTGGAGCTTGCTAAACATCGGATTAACGTAAACGCAGTTTGTCCTGGGGATGTCGATACCGATATGCTGGCATATGAGTTTCGAACGCACGCCCAAATTAGAGGGATCCCACCGGAAGAGGTCAGAAAGGAGTGGGCTGCTCTTGCGCCACTTGGCAGATTAGCCTTACCACAAGACGTTGCGGGCGTAATATTGTTCCTAGCATCGAATGCTGCAGACTACATGACTGGCCAGGCTCTAAACGTTACAGGCGGACGCGTGACCTTTTAGTTGTCGCGGTCCGGTCACTATGAAAGGCTCGGTGTAAGAAATGATTATCTTATCTTCGGGATAACAAGCGCTAGTCAACTAGCGCACTGTACGCGATAGTGCCGCCGGCTGTTACTCCGCCATCAACCATCAACACGGATGCTGTGGTGAAGCTGGATTCACCTGAGGCTAGGAATACCGCAGCATTAGCCACTTCTTCAGATTCACCAAACCTACCAAGCGGCATAAGAAGATGATACCGTTTAATCGCCATCTCCCTGTTTTCGCTCGCATCAAGTTCGCGTTCCAACATAGGCGTCTTAATGTTGCATGGAATTATGCAGTTTACTCTGATGCCCTTGCGAGCGTATTCTAATCCCATCTGTCTTGTCAAATTGACAACTCCGCCTTTAGCGGCGCAGTATGCAGCAGCATTGAGCATTCCTCCCATTCCACATTCCGATGCGAGGTTGATTATGGCTCCATGCTGTTGCTTCAGCATGTGAAGAAGGGCATATTTGGAACACAAGAAAACACCTTTCAAGTTGACATTTACAACTCTATCCCAGTCCTGTTCGCTCAGGGCATCCACGCGATCAGGCCGGTCAACCAACCAGAAGCCAGCGCTGTTCACAAGGATGTCTAATCCTTTGAAATGGTCGAGTGCCTCTTTAACGATCATTTCAGCATCAGAGGACTTGCTTACGTCTCCCACAACTGGAAAGGCTTGATTTTCACCTATGGCTGTTACCGTGCTCTGTGCACGTTTAGCATCGAGATCTGCGACACATACTTTGGCTCCCTCTTGAGAAAATTTTATTGATATGGCTTGTCCGAGCCCTGAACCTCCACCAGTTACTAAGGCAACCTTCCCTTTCAACCGCATTGGTCAAAACGCCTTTGAGTTTAATCTTTATCCAATTCAAGATAACTATTCCGCTGGAATCTCGTTAAT
>DASQZS010000252.1:0-3496 GCA_035638535.1 Candidatus Acidiferrum sp. | reverse complement strand
ATAAACAACTGCAATGGCCAGCGCCATATTGACTACTCCTGGCCCTAGCATAGCGGCGATAGCGATCGCAAGTACTAGCCCTGGAAACGCGTAGATACTATCCATGACTAGAGAGGCGGCTTTGTCGGCTACCCCGCCCGTGAATGATGCTAAAAGCCCTATCGGGATACCCCCAATCATGCATACTACCATTGAGAGTAGCGCAACCTCAAGCATCGTGGCTCCGCCAGACAACACTCTACTCAGCATGTCTTCTCCGAGATGATTGGTCCCCATTGGGAACTTGAGTGAGGGAGGTTGAAGGATAGGGCCAACGTTGATCGCGCTCGGATTGTACGGAGACACATAAGGCGCGATCAGTGTCATAATTACGATCGTGGAGATCGTTATAGCTCCGATAATGATCATCCACCCGCTTGGCCCTTTACGTGCTAGATTGGTCAGACGAGGCAAGAGGGGCATTATGATTCCACCTCGTTTCTCTTGTGATGTCAAAGGGTATCACAATCTGATTCGCGGATCAAAGTAGGCATATAGGACATCTACGATCAGGCTGACAGTCGCAACGAGTAACGCGAAGAATACGACCGCGCCCTGCACAGCCGTGTAGTCTCTCAAGGAAATTCGGTCGACCAAGTAACGTCCCAGGCCTGGCCAGGAGAATGTGGTTTCAGTAAGAACTGCTCCCGCCAATAAGGCTGCAAATTGAAGTCCCATCATCGTCAAGACTGGGAGAAATGCGTTCTTCAACGCGTAGGTGTACGTGATAGTTCGTTCCTTGATTCCGCGAGCCCTTGCAGCAGTTACGAAATCCATCCTCAGACTTTCCAGCATGTTGATTCGCGTTAGTCTGACGAAGACCCCCGATAGGACTATTCCCAGCGTTAGTGATGGCAGGAAAAGATATCGTAATGCAGTAAAGAATTTCGGCAGACTCCCTTCGAGGAGACTGTCAACAGTGTAAAGTCCCGTGGCAAAATGTAAAGTCCCCCACTGAAAGCCCGTGGGTTCCATCCCAGGGTAAGTGCGACCGCCGGTAGGAAACCAATGCAAACCTAGACCGAAGATCAGTTGGAAAACCATCCCGAGGTAGAAGACAGGGATCGCGTAGGAAATTATTCCATATGCGCGGATCATATGGTCTTCAGGATGATTGTATCTTCGTGACGCTCGGACTCCTAACAAAATTCCTAACGTTACGGCAATTGCAGTCGCGTAAATCGCTAGTTCCAATGTGGCTGGAAACGCTGACATGACTTGTTGGGTGACCGGCGAAAAATCGGCCATAGATTTGCCTAGATTGCCGTGAAGCAGTCCAATCAAATAATCAAAATACTGGTTGATTATCGGTTTATCAGTGCCCAAAGCGTGACGCAGTGCTATGAGCGTTGCAGGTTTGACAGCTCTTTCACCAAAGTGTAATCGCGCCGGGTCGCCCGGAAGAACTCGAAGCACGAGAAAAACTATGCTGAGAAGTAGGAAGATCATCGGGATAGTCAGTAGAACTCGCGTAATTACGTAGCTTCGAAGAGTCACAAAAGGGAGGGAGGCGAAGGCGAAATTAAGCCTTGCCTCATGTCGTGCTCGTTACCGTTTCGTAAAGTAGCCAGTATCGCAGTATTTGTGGAAAGTCGATAACGACTCCACCGACGTTGGGATTCGAGACTGCATAGGCTGTGGATTGGAAGATGGGTATCAATGGTACATCAGTAGCCAGGATTTGCTGAGCCTGGCCGTAGAGCATGATTCGTTCAGTTGTGTTTCTTGATGCGAGCGCTTGGCCGATGACCATGTCGGCAGCGGAGCTTGAGTAGTGATCGTTGAGCCATGAGCTGCCTTGTGTTTGGAAGAAGTTGTATGTGTAGTCGTTAGGGTCGTCGTAGTCAGGATACCAACCAAAAATCCACATAGGCATGTTTCCTGCCGGTAGATTGCTCCCATCAAGTGTTGCCCAGTCCGTGCCTTGCAAGTTGACTTGTATTACACCACTAGCTTCCAAAGACGATTTCAGTACTGTCGCAATATCAGCTTCTGAGGGATAGTGTCCTGATTGGTCGTACCACAAATCGATGACGAGTTTATTTGTCGAACTGTATCCAAGTTGGCTTAGGACGGTTTGCGTGTAAGTATAGTTTGCGTCGCCATAGAGTTTGAAGACGTCCTGATGACTCTTCATTCCGATCGGCACTATGCTGTATAGAGGTTGCGCTTGACCTTGGAAGACGGTAGAGACGATTGCAGTTCTGTTGATAGCTGCGGCTACGGCGCGTCTCACGAGTGGATTATCGAACGGCTTGATGTTTTCTTGCATGACCAGATACTGGATGAACGACCCAGCGCCCTTCCATACCTTGAGGCTTGGAATGGATTCCATATGGATAATGTCAGTTGGTCGTAGTTGTCTGTAAGCTAAGTCGACCTCTCCGTTTTGCACTGCTAACGCCAGCGTAGTTGAGTCACTGTAGAATTTGATTATGATGTGCTGTGTTTTCGGGTATCCACCACTGTAATTCCAGTAGTTCGGATTTGCATCGAGGCGCATTTCGACGTCCTTTCCACCAACTCTATTCCATTCAGAGAGTATGTATGGTCCTAGATCCATGGGTGTGCTGTGCCGGGGATCACCGGCAGTATAGTTGACCTCAGAATTGAACGGAGCATAGTTGGGGTTAACTATGTAAGATGCCGAGAAAGGCATCAAGGCTAGGAAAGGTGCGAATGGAACATTCAGGTGAAAGACGACTTGGTATGGTCCTGTGACTTCGGTTCTGTTGATGATCGTACCGTATCCTACTCCGACGAAAGGTCCCGTCGGGTCGTTGAGCGCGATTCCGCGATCGAATGTGTACTTAACGGCGGTCGCGTTGAACGGAGTACCGTCGCTGAACATTACTCCTTGGCGCAGGTTGAAGGTCCACGTCAAGCCGTCTGGACTCACAGTGTAATTTGTGGCCAGGGCCGGCACAAAATCGGTTCCTCCAGGCCTAAGATCGTACAAGGGTGCACCGAGGTTTTGGATGATCGTATTACCAAAGAGGTCATAAGCGTTGGCCGGATCCAGTGTTGTCGCTACTGAGTCGGTTGTTCCTATTATTAACGTGTCTTTGTTGCCCGTAGAGGAAGAGGTCATCATTGAACTAGTGGTTGCTGATTGGGACTGGCTTGCGAAGTAGTATCCCAATCCTGCTACGATTATGATAATCAATACTGCGCCGAGCACATAATTCATCGTTCGACGTTTAGGTTGCGTGACGGACATTTGTTCATTTTCCCCCAAAAGTACGTAGGAGGACCTCTCGGTTCGATTTATTAAAAGATGACCATCAGCGCAATTCAATTAAGAGGGCTCGGATCTGGTTTCTGCGATCACGCGGCCTTCTCCAATACCAGCTTTCGTCATAGCCCAGAAGCTAACTGCATCTGCAACTTATCGCCATTGCGCCCAAATGCGTTTTCTTACCAGAATCGTCGTCTGAGAACCTTCTTCTCCTGCTCC
>DASQZS010000251.1:0-5425 GCA_035638535.1 Candidatus Acidiferrum sp. | reverse complement strand
AAAGACGGCCCGTCCTTATCATTCCATTTGTGAAGCACCATTCTCTTTTTGAGAAAATCCCCGGCTTCGAAGTTCGGAACAACCAGATGTGGTTCTCCATTATTCGGGATGAAGAGCATGAAAATTCTCTCCATCATGATTGATTGGCTGCCAGTGTAATACCTGAGATTCGAACCAGGTACCAATATCACTCCGTTCAGATTATTCTCGTTCAGTTTTTGCTGAAGACGATCGACTCTATCTTTGCAGTGATTTGAGAGATCAGTCAACTTGAAACTTCCCATGTGAGTTCTCTCTACCCTTACGTTAAATATGAAACTCTGTGTAAGCGGTGCGTATGGGATCCCGGGGTCTCCTGTATCAAGTTTCAACTTCAAGCGCGCTTGTTGAAGGCGTCTACGAAGGCGCTGTGCTTATTGGCGCTCTTCGAAAACACGGCAATCTCGGTTTGGGGACATTTGAGAATCTTGATGGAGAGATGGTTATCGTTGACGGACATTTCTTTCAGGTTCGCAGTGACGGTTCAGTAAATGAAGTTGGGGATGAGGTTGCGAGTCCTTTCGCTGTTGTCACACATTTCAAGCCGGACCTGAAGGTTGTCATGGATGAGTGCCCGAACCTCAAAAGTCTCTCATCGCGGTTTGATCAGCTTAGGCATTCGGACAACTTCTTCTTCGCCTTGCGTGTGGACGGACACTTCGATTCTGTGCGGACACGTGCTATGTGTCGGACGGAGGAAGGGGTTCCCTTGGTAAAGGCGGCTGCAGTCCAACCGGAGTTTGAATTCAGTGACCTCGTGGGAACACTGGTGGGTTTCTGGACGCCGGAATACGCGAAGGCTATGAACGTGCCAGGATACCATTTACACTTCTTATCAAGTGACCGTACGAGAGGCGGCCACTTATTGGAATGCAGCGGCACTCAACTTCGTCTCGAAATCCAGCGAGAAGGGAATTATCGAGTTGCGTTACCTGAAACGAAGGATTTCTTCAAAGCAGACTTGCATCGTGACCCATCTCTTGATCTTGAAAGAGCAGAATCGTACCATCCTGAAGAAACTAAAAGCTGAGATTTGGATTCTGTGTTGATTATGGAAACCCGAATGGAATCGATGAGTTGGCAGGATTTCGATCATCTGCACAACGCGGGGAACAGGTCCTACAATATGCTTCCAGTGAAATCGTTTCAATCATAAAGAAAGAATTCCACCAATGAATAACTAACCTCAATCAATCAAACGCGACGAATTAATTATCCGCTTACATAGTTGCTGAGTTGATCTAGATGCGCAGCATGATATGCGATCGAGCAAACAAGATTCCATATTCAGATATCAGAAAGATCTTCGAACGAGCTTCGACGGTAACTAATGCGATTCACCTCGAAGCTGGAGAACCGGACATGTTGACACCCGCCTACATCCGGGAGGCAGCGAAATCTGCGATGGACGCTGGCGCAACACACTATACGTCAAGCGCGGGCACACTGGAGTTGCGAAAGGCAATCGCGAACAAGTTGAAACGCGAGAACAGATTAGATTATGATAGTAGCAATGAGATTATTGTCGCCGCGGGAGCGAATACCGCTCTCAGCTTAGCGTTCCTTACATTAGCTGACGCGGGTTCTGAGGTTTTAGTTCCAGACCCGGGCTGGGCGAATTATGAGCCAGGAGTAAGCTTGACCGGTGCCGTGCCGGTCGGTTATTCTCTGCTTGAACAAAATGATTTCAGACCTGACGTAGGCGAACTAGAGAAACTTGTTACAGAAAGAACCCGGGTGCTACTAGTCAATTCTCCGGGTAATCCAACAGGCGGCGTTTTCAGCTCTCAAGATTTACGAAATATAGCTGACTTTGCTATCGAACATGATCTCGCGGTTATTTCCGATGAGGTTTATGAAAAAATAGTCTACGACGAGACTGAGACTCAAAGCATTTCCTCATTTCCATCTATGAAGGAACGAACCGTTGTGGTTAACGCCCTCTCTAAAACGTACGCCATGACCGGTTGGAGGCTGGGCTATGCAGCGACAACAAACAGCATAGCCTCTGCGATGACAAAATTACATTCCTGCATCGCAAGCTGCGCATCATCAGTTTCCCAGGCCGCGGCCGTGGCCGCTCTAAATGGGCCGCAAACAGATGTGAAGAAGATGGTATCTGAATTCAAGACGAGACGAGACTATTTCGTCGAGGCATTGAATCAAATTTCCGGCTTTCATTGTCGAAAACCGCGAGGCGCATTCTATGCTTTCGCCAACGTATCTGAATTATCAGAATCTTCAGAAGCGCTTGTGCTAGAGATACTCGACAAAGCAGGAGTTGTTTCTGTACCAGGCTCCGCCTTCGGTGCACATGGAGAAGGATATATCAGATTCTCTTATGCCGCCTCAATGGATAATCTGAAAGAAGCTGTGAGAAGACTTGAGAAATGGCGCCAAAACAGGTCACGATAGACCTACATTTCAATGCGATTCGTCTTTGACGATAACCTACGCTTTGGTTCGTTGAGAACTTTTCTCGAACGTTTTACCGGTCGGTGTCGGATCTTAGATGTTTTCTTCTGCTCAGTTTCGGTTGGAGAACCAAGCATCCATCCGATTCCAATTGTCGCTAGGAAAATTGAGCCGATTGAAAGTCCGAGCGCTGTAGGATCTATTTCACCCTTCTGAATCACAAACGACACGAAAACTCCAATCAGGCCTGCCGCGGTCATTACCATTCCAGGCTTCTGCATCTCAGGCATAGACGCTGCCTCGCATTGAGAACGCAGAGATTTTACTCATTTTGCTCTCGCACCCTTCACGCCAATTACTATGAAAGCAAGACCGATAATGTCGGTGACTCCGCCGCTTGTAGCCCAGAACGAGGAGCCGGTCATGAAGCTGCCGGGAAGAATATTGATGCCTTGCAAAAACCAGACAGACCCAAAGAACATCAAGATAATTCCAATTGGAACTAACGCGATTTTCTTATTCATACGCAACCTTGAACTCAGCTGATCGTGCACATTAATGTAGTTACTGTCAATTCGGCAATCGGTAGGAGTTGAATGCAAGTCAAGGTCGGCTAACGTACTTTGTTAGTCGGTCGCGATCATTACGTTAGATGCTTTGATTACGGCGTACACGTCTTTTCCTTTAATCAACTTCAACTGCTCCGCTGAGGTTTTGGTAATTATTGAAACAATTTCCGTACCGCCAGCTAGTTCAACGGTAATTTCTGAGTTTACGGATCCGTGTACGATTTCTTTTACCTTTCCTTTCAGGATATTTCGAGCACTAATCTTCAAACATGCCATCTCGAACGGGAACGATAGTTTCGCGCCTTAAAGGCGTCACTGAGAATAGGAATCATACGGTTCCATTGAAAGGTCTGAATCTCGAATAAGGCTTAATAGTGCAGATATTGTTCGAAAATAATTCTATTCCTTTAACAGGGCTAAAATTTGCAACAAGATGTTGCCGAACGTGCAAAAGTTCTTCTTGCCGAAGGAGAGCGAATCATCAACGAGGCGACGAAGCGCGGCCTCCAACTACGACTCTTAGGCTCGATATCTTTCCAACTGCATTGCCCGAAGTTCAGATACATAGCAACAAAGTTCAGGGAAATCAAGGATATCGATATCGCAGGATACGGGAAAGAGACCAACAAAGTAGTGGCGATGATGCGCGACTTGGGTTACGCTGACGAACCCATGGTAACCGCACTTTTCGGTGACAGAAGGACGATCTGGGATAACAAAACAACCGGAATCCATGTCGATATTTTCGTCGATAAACTAGAGATGAATCACACAGTCCCCTTCGAGAATCGTCTCAATTTTGACCCGTTCACAATCTCACTCGCAGACATGTGGCTTGAAAAAATGCAGATAGTACAGATTAACGAGAAAGACATTGTAGATACGATTATGCTGATGCGCGAACATGACGTAGGTGACCAGGGCCCCGAGACGATCGACGCGAAATATATCGCCAAGCTGCTTGGAAATGAATGGGGGTTCTATTATACCTGCACAACAAACTTGAACCTGGTTAAGGATCGTTTACGGGAATACCAAGACTTGGCTGATGAAGATCGAGCCGTAGTAAACGGCAGAATTGAAAGACTCCAAAAAATTATTGACGACCAACCGAAAACAATGAGCTGGAAGCTCAGAGCCCGGGTTGGCCCCAAGACCAAATGGTACCGTGATGTTGAAGAAGTGAATCGTTGAGAAGTTAAGCGTATGCCTCGGGTTCAAGTTAGGAGGAACATCCTCTAATTCACTAAGACCGCACCCAGCAATACCGTGCCTTTGTTGGATCACGGATTAGGTAATTTCAAGCCGTTTTGTGTACGAAATCGTTAAACCTACTGTAATACTAAGTAGTCGTATGCTAAATCCAGCCAGCGAATCTCAATCGTTAGTGAGCTTCCTCGCCTCAATTGAGGACAGTATCGATCGAATTGTACAGGTCTATGATCGAGTCGCGCCAGAGTGGGCTGCGGATGGGAAGGTGGCGGGTAATTGGGCGACCGCTCGTAGTGTGTTTCCAAGCGAGCTGCTGATTAAGCAGCGTGTCATGAATGATCCTCAAATTATCAGGAAGATGGAGCTTCACGGACTCGTTGGACCTGCTCTGGAATCCAAAGCTGCGTTCTTGAAGAAGGGCGCTGAAAGATTTCGAGAGTTAAACGAGAAAGAATCGACAGATGTTGCAGATAAGAGGAAGGGATCATCGTGGCTGCTGAGGGTTATCAACAGCTATCTGGTTTCTCTGGCAGGTGTCTTCCCGGCATTGGTATCAGTCCAAGAGTTTACGCAACAAATAGAGTTGGCAGTTGAAGCCCCTCTTTAGACGCATCAAAACATAGGTTTACGCTCTAACCAGCGCTCTGTTAGAGTGCTGCACATGACTAAGACATGTTTAGGTAATTCCTTCCGTTCGGCAAGTAGAACAACGTAATCGGTTTATAGAAGGTACCTGAAAGCCAACATATTGGTGCTCTGACCGCTGACTTCACCTGATGAGATTACTGGGCTTTCAAGAGAAACATGGAAGAGAGTGATTAAGGCGATTGAGGATGCGATTCCACTTTATGATCACGTTAATGATCTAATCTCGTTCGGTAAAGCGCAGGAAGCTAGGCTCTATGCGATTCAGCATCTCAGGCTTTCTCAGAACGACTACGTGCTTGATGGAGGAATCGGTCCCGGAACTACGTCCAGACTTATACTTTCAATTTTCAAACCGGCTCTCTTGGTGGGCCTAGATGAGTCGGTTAAGCAACTCAGAACGGCTAAACAAAACCTGCAAACGGTTGGGGACAATTCCGTTAGTGTTGTTAGGGGATCATTTGAGTCTCTCCCATTCAGAGATCGCACGTTCCAATCAGTGATAACGTGTTACGCTTTGCGAGATAGTTTAGATATTTCAAAAT
>DASQZS010000250.1:0-3113 GCA_035638535.1 Candidatus Acidiferrum sp. | reverse complement strand
TATTAGGCTTAGTTTGGATTCCTGTCATGGTGATATTTACTTGCATCGCGATCAGGCGATTTCGAACTGAAACCGATGCTGGGCTGTTCCGAGCATTGATCGTTTGTACGCTGGTCTTTCTGGTGTTTAAAGCTCAAGTTGCGGAACAGTACGCGCTCTATCTCTTCGCCTTGGGCGCCGTAGACGTAGTACTTTGGAATCCGCAGAGGAAGCGTCTTCTTATTTCAACAATGGTTGTTGCGATGATTTATTTGGTTGTGAACAACTACTTCCTCGTTCGATTTCTTTCTCCTATCTACCCAAATTTTGTCGACTTCGAGAGCACAATGTACGACCTAATTGGCTCGGTTAGGTTTGCGGTCAACTTCCTCACCGGATCAGCGTTCACTCTCTTGAACATCAAATATTTGACGGACGTTTTAACCGGATAAAGCGGTCGAGAGAAATCTGCAGAATTTCGTCCCAGTAGACTAAGGCCTCCTGATCCTATTGCACCCGGATCGTTTGTTTCAATAGTTTGCGTAAGACGACGAACTTGACCGCGGCCTGGTCTACTTCATTTAGTGGGAAGAATTTTCAGCAAATAGGACTTGATGCGACGCCAAGGTTAATTATGGCTGACTTGTACCGCTGAAGCCTGTCGCCCCGGTGGCTCAGCCTGGTAGAAACTTCATGCCAAAAGCGACGCCTTGGTAAGGCGTAGGTCGCGGGTTCAAACCCCGCCCGGGGCTCCACGATACTGATTAGCTTGGCAAAAAACTCCGTAGTTAATCGACTATAAGAGGGATTTTAGGTTCTTAACTCGGCATCGATTTTAGGCCTCAATTCGATGTCGGTGATTCTGCCTTTTCTGAATATTTGGTTCTATTTCTGCCGAACCAGCCATCCCACACGCACTCGGATCGGTGATGTTCAAGTAATATTTGCAGCTAACGCGTTGATTCGTTCCTTCATTTTATCACTGTTAAGAATTTCGAGAAGGCGCCAAGATGGGAACATGATGGCGATTTGCGTATTTTCATCGAAAACAGTGGACACACCTGCTTGGATGGGTATTCTTACTTCTCTTGTTTCTCTAGGCAATTGATAGAAACCATGCATAACGCCAAGTAGCCATGATTTGACTCCGTTTAAGGAATAGACTCCACCCTTTGCTCTTGGTCCTGGCCACAAAAAGATTGGGCATCCACTAGCACCAGGTATAGAAGTTGCATCAATCATCACAATCTGCTGACTTGTTACGATATGTCTTTTCCCAACATTGTATTCCAGTGGGACCGGTTCGTCAGGGATTAACGCGATCGAACCGTCTCTGATAATCGGATAGTTTCGGGTTGTACCCATGAAATTTACGAGCAGGCATGGGAACACTACTCTGTCAGTGGGGGCAATCTCTTCTTTAGTGAAGGTTTCTTTTGACGCTATATTTGTGATAGCCAAGGGCAGGTAATCGACTTCCTCGAAGTGAGGCGATCGAAAGACCAGAAGATCGACTCCATCATCAGGATGCTCCCAAAGATCGCCGTCCTTGCGTAGCTGATCGAGATCATAACTTACTGTGCCGATCGGGCCGCTTTTTCTGCTGAACCGTCCAACTACTTCTGTGGCATCACCTACAACATGTTTGGCGGTTACGATCAAAGGGAAGTATTTTCCTGGTTTCTCAGGAAGCGGATATGCAACAATAAACGCTGTTCCTATCGGAGATCCAATTGGATCTCCCTTTGAGTGAAGAAAGATGGTTGCGCTTGACATCGATTTAGCTAGATCCGACATTGAGATCGAATATCGCTTAGTAGAAAGTTCAATATCAACGCACCAATTTAGCGATGTGATAGAAGCAGAAAGTTCGATTTGCCACTATCGTCTCTTGTGTAATTACGCGTTATGTTTGCCAAGAAGTGGTTTGCGGAGGAGCGGTTACCTTTCTATCGGAAAAGTTAGTGCGGGTCATATAGTAGCGAATACCGATGAGTTGACTCTAGCTTACTTCGATTGTGACTGTGTAGCTGGCAGATGACGTTACGATTGCGGTCCATGTTTGTGCTGAGGCTGGTGAGGGATTCAGAGTAAACGTGACGCGGTGGATATTGGTTGGTGTTGATGAGCTGCTTATGTAGCTTATTTGATCATAAATAACTGCACCAGATTCAGATAGAGTCGGCGTTCCGCCTGGTCCGGAGATTTGAACGGAGGCAGTGCCCGTACCGGTCCATAAGACGGTGACTATGACTTGTGTTGCACCTGCATGCACGTTGAAGGAGTTCGTGCTTGGACCCGTGGTAGTTGAGGAAGTTGTTGATGTGGTGGTTGTGGATGAGGTTGATGTAGATGAAGTAGTCGTAGTTGAGGAGGCGGCTTCGAAGGTGGCAATGGTTCCAGCCCACCAGTTACCACCAGATGAGACGCCAGACGATGCGGTTCCGGTGCTTGAAACAATTTTCTCAAGAACCGAAGTAATTCCAGTCGTTCCAGTTGATGAACCATCAATTAATGTAAATCCGTTTGTTGGCCCTGACGTTGCGGTTCCATATGAGCTTATGCCGCCAAGCCTAAGTTCATTCGCATTGGTAGTTGTTGGCGTCGTGCCAGTCACAGAGCTTGTGCCGGCGCCGCTAGTGTTCGCTGTTTGATCTGTACTGCTGCTTGTCGCTAAACCTGAATATTCAAGTACGTCCGCGCTTCCGCCATACGCAGGCGTGCCCGATAATGTGATAATAATGGTTTTTGATGCGCCTTGAACATTTTCGGCTTTCCAAATCTCAACTTCCGCTTGATTATTACCGGATTTTCCAGAAACCACCTTAGCCCATTGAGTTACGCCTGTTTCAGATATGCCGTTTACTGTTTGTCCTGATCCTTCGTTTGAAATTACGGCTATGAGGTCGTTTCCGTTCGTAGGCGTAGACGTAAGCGTAACGGTGATCGTTGCTCCGCTGTTGGTTCCTCTCATGTACTGAATTCTCGAAATTGGCGTCGAGTAGGAAAGCTGCAACATTGGAAAGAACGATAAAACTGCCACTGCGAAGATGAGGAGAACTAACGAGACTTTTCTCAGACCATTCAAAGAAGACACACTATTGACTGGAGTAGGCATCACGGATCATCTATCC
>DASQZS010000249.1:0-5789 GCA_035638535.1 Candidatus Acidiferrum sp. | reverse complement strand
TGGAGCTCATCAATTGAATGACCCCGATATGAGAACTGTCGTGGCATTGCTTAGCACTTGTTGATTTGCTTCATACTTTTCGCTAATTAACGTTTGCCAGGTATCTATTACAGCAGTCCTAGTTTAACGGCTAGGTCAGCGGCTTTGAAGTCGGGCGTCAACTTGACAAAAGCTTTCTTTTCGCCCTCCGAGGTTATGAGCGTTGTTACTCTCTGCACTCTTACTTCGTATAGTTCTTCGATCGCCCTTTTGACATCCCGTTTGTCTGCGTGAAGGTTGACTATGAAGGTTATCTTGTTCTCGGCTTCGAGTAGTGTGACAGCGTCTTCAGAAAGTAGAGGATATCTCACAATTTCGATGGAAGCCAATTTGCCAACCATTATGCAGGACCTCCAAATCTTCCTTGAACGGATGCTATTGCTGATTTAGACCACACGGTGAGACGGCCGGGGTGGGTTCCAGGCGCGAGATCAGTTACGTTGAGGCTTGACACTTCCACGACTTTCACTCCTGGAAAATTGCGAAAGGCTCGCTCCGCGTCGCTTTTCTTTCCCATTACAAATAGCACGCTCACGGAAGATTTCGACGGTCGTCCGCGAGTGCTTCCTTTTCCTGATCTTGATCCTCGGTGTGATGCTCTAAGAACATCCTCCCAGACATCAATACTTTTCAAAACTTTGCCTGCCTCTGAGCTTTTCACTACTCGTTCGATATCATCAGATATGACAATCGGTACTTCACGATCTTCCTTTATCTTATGTCCCCTAGCTTTGACTAAATCGATTGAAGAGGTGGCTGCAAGCGCAGACAGCGTCGCAAGTTTCAATTCTTTCTTGTTGATTCTCTTGACGAGAATTCTAGCGGGGGTTGGCGGAAAAGTCAATCGCCCCTTAACTGTACTGGGTGCGAATGCCGCTAAATTTGCTCTCGGATACCTATCACCCTTCACGCGTGGAACTCGAGCCATTGCTCGACCTACTCCTAGTGATTGAGCGGTAGTTCGTTTTCCAGCCATGGGATCACGACCTTGGGGCTGAAACGTAGCGCTTTGAAGTGCAACAACTGCACGCCTGATAAGATCAAATCGAACCGGGCCTTCGAAACATTCAGGGAGTTCAACTTTACCGACGGACTTCCCTTCGAGGTCGTAGACGCTCACATTTTTCGTCAAATTCTATCACCTAATCGTGCTAAGTTGAGAATTCCTAAAGTTATCATTACGGCTTCTTCAGTTCGCACCGTTGAGACTTTTTGTCCAGGAATTGTGTTGACGAAATAATCAAACAATTCGTTCGGTGTCTTCCCTTCCGAAGCGAGTATGTTTTGGATACCCTGTTTTGGCGAACCGAACACTATCAAGACCGATCCACCCTTCCTAATTGATTCAATAATATTAGACCAGCATTCCATTATACTTGAGCCATAATGCGACGTGCCGATCTTCAGTTCGTACCTCTCTTGAAGCAATGTTCCTAGCTTTGATTTTCGCGCATTAATCTGATAGCCCCAATATATGTCTATTTGGGACCTGTCAACGATATCACATTGAAGATCGGATCCGAGTTTCGACAATCTGACGGTTAACCGACTACCATTCGGTAGCTCGCCTCTGCATAGAGCGGACCTACCGAGACCTAGGTCAACTTGAAGATATTGGCCTTCACGCCCTATTACGACGCCCTCCCTAAGATCACCTACATTTAGATCTCCAGCGGATTGGCCGACGTTGTGAGATGGGATTTGGAGAGGCGGCAGTATTCCGGTGAAACGCAACATTGGATTGATGCCGAACAATTGTTTCCTCAAATATTGAGGAGTTTCCATAAAACGCAAAATCAACTCACACAGAACAAATTCACTTTGCTGTGCCGCTCCACCATGATCGGCATAAAGCACAATTTCGTTAACGCCGAAAATAGAACATGCTCGTGCGATCATACCCAACTTCGCGGTCTTCTCCCGGAGATGAGGAGTATCCGAGACGATCGAAGCGGGCAAAGCGAGCGTATACTTGACTCGCTTACAAGTTACATTGGCCATCTAAACGCACCTAAGGTCAGTAGGAATAATTGATGAACTTGACGGATCATCTACAGGTCCAAGATGAATCTGACGGTCGTCGAAGAAAAATCATGAATGACCTCCATCCTGTGATACGTGACTGCTTTAACTTCCACCTTCGCACTGTGCTTTTGTTTTGTGTACGGTTCTCCTGAAATCATTGCAGTAGCGACCATTTCCTCATTACTCACGATAATTCGATTTACATGGAACTTTGAATACACTTTACCCTCAAGTTCGAATTTAAGGAGGAGAGTTTCGAGCCATGAAAAAAGCAAGTTCACGTCGTCGCTTCCCTTCACCTCTATTTCTTCAGTCAAATATGGCGAGATTGCAGTCACGTCACAAAGGGTGTCAAACAGCGCTGCAGCCGCTTGTTCTAGGGCCTCACCGAAGGTCGCTCCGGTTGCCTCAATATAGGCGTCGGTTGTATGCGGTAAGATCGTGTAACCTAACGCCACGAGAAGCCTCTACGCCTCTTTTGCGAACGATGCTATATGGGAACTTAAATAGGAATCGGCTTAGGCCAATAACAGCCGGGATGGCCGAGCGGATTAACGTGATGAATGGTCCAAAGGCGCAGGCCTTGAGTGTTAGCGGCAATGTCAGCCTGTGGCCCTTATGGGCCTCGGGGGTTCGAATCCCTCTCCCGGCGCCAATTACTTGAAGAGAATTCGAGGGAATGAAATGAACAAGCAGATATTTCTCATAGGCTTATCATTTCTTCTCGTTCTAACCATTTGCCCGACGCCTGCTCGGGCTGCGCCTAGTTTGAGAACGATACAACCTCTGTACACGCTAAGAGATTCGCAAGTAATGGTTGCTGGATCGGGCTTGACGAGTCAGGTTTACTATATCTGGGTGAAAACGCCTGGCGAAAACAATACATCGTATTCGGGATTGAATTTCTTGCCAGTGACCGGCGGCGTTATACCGCCGACCGTTGGATTACCGATAACAGCTAATGCGATTTTAGGGACATATCTAGTTAGTTTATCGTCGTCAGCGACATCAGATAATGCGCAAGCAATTGCTCATTTTGGGATATGGGGTACCTCGAAACCGTTGTACCAACGAACTGAGTCGGTGCAAATAGTTGGAGGCGGACTTTTTCCTGGGACAATTTTCAAGCTGAGTTTGCGTGATCCGTCGGGAAACTATGTGGCGACGCCTACAATCGTGGCTGCGGCCAATGGATCATTCAATTATTCATGGCGTATCCCAGTAAATGGCATTACTGAAACGTATAACGTTCTGATCGACGGAACAGGAACCTTTGACAACGCACAACAGGATTACGTTTCCGAAGCCAGGTTCAGCGTGACGCCGGCCACACTGGAAATTACCACGACCACTCAACCTAATCCAACGTACGAACGAACCCAATCAGCCACGACCTCATATTCCATAGCGTATCCGGACGGTACACCCGTGACCACCGAAAAAGCATCTATTCAACCCGCATTATTGATGCAGAACCAATCTACTGTCGCATTTTCCACTTTGACGCTCATCAATCAAGCCAATGGCGTTTGGCAGGCTCAAGTTAGACTACCAGCGAACGCGACTTCGAGCAAAAGCTACAGATTTGATCTTTCGACTTCGTCTTTCGACGACGGTTTCGGTAACGTCGGTGGTTCAACAGATACTTTATCCACTTATTTTCAAGTCGAAAACGCGAGTTTGGTAATTTCGAGTTCAATTAACGGAACGCCGATACAGGTCCCATTTGGCCAAGTTAGTATGATCTCCAAAATTGACTACCCTGACGGAACACCCGTAACAAATGGAACAGCCATGGTTTCCGTTTCGGGTAGCTCATCGTCAGGGACTATGATTCAATTAACTTACGATCCAACAATCGGTGCCTGGCGTACATCATATACGAGCGCGTTCACTGACATTTGGCACATTGGTACATGGACGTTACACGTTGAGGCGTATGATACGTTCGGCAATTCTGGTTCCGCAACTTACGAGGTAAGTGCCCAACCGTATTTGTTCATCTCGTTAGTTGGGATAGTAGTAATAGTGGTAGTGTTCGGCAGATGGATAATGTCAAGATTC
Source organism: Candidatus Acidiferrum sp. (assembly GCA_035638535.1). Taxonomy (GTDB): domain Archaea; phylum Thermoproteota; class Bathyarchaeia; order 40CM-2-53-6; family 40CM-2-53-6; genus FEN-987. The sequence continues at coordinate 1,661 of DASQZS010000249.1, read as the reverse complement.
GGTAGAAGATTGTACTTCCGCGCTAGAAAGATCCTGCGTCGGTTTCGTGGAGAGAGTTCAGTTAATTATTGAAGCATTGCCCCAGTATAGCCGTGCAAAGAAATTTCCTTTACGCGCTCCTTCCACTTGAATCTGAACGTATAAGCAGGCATTAGAAACTCAACTAATTCAGTCACTTGGAATCGATTAGTAAGAATTCGGGAGAAAGAACCGGGAGGTTTCACGGCGAGTTCATGTAATCGCCGCACCAAATCTTCTTTGGTAATTGATCCGGCCACTACCTTCGCGGTTGGATACGATTTCGATAGTTCTTCTTGATTAATGCGTTTGATTGGGAGATTTCCCTCAAAGAAGGCTTCAGCTTCAAGATCCTCTTTACCTTCTGCGTTGACGAAGATCGATTTATCCTTGTACAAGTACGCTAGTTCAGTAACCTCGTTCAGGTGAATCGATTTCGGATATGAATCCTTTTTCCCAAGCAGCCGGCGCGGGAAAGTTTTCAATTTCTGTGATTCAGTCAGTTCCTGTCCAAGCAGATCTCGTACTTTACCTTCGACTTCGACGGCGATTACGTCGTCGCCAAGATTAATTTTGTATGAGTTTCCTCTAAAATAGAAACATTCGTGGAATCCTCGTATTCTCCAGAACGGGATAAGCCTGAGATGTGGATCGTCTAATAGTGAAACGTCGTTTTCTTTCGGCTTCAAAATCGAGATTCGGCTGGCGAAGAGCCAACGTTTGCGCGACTCAGCTATCTTTTGTAGATCAGCCAGAGGTTTGGGTTCTAGGAATCTAATTTCTGCGCTAACTTGCTCAGGTGCCCAACCGTTGCCTACTCGAGTATCTTCGAAACCGCCCGCAGATTGGAATAAAGACTGAAATTCATTGATCGTCGAGTCTAGAAGGCGCCTGATCTCCTCGAATCTATCGTCCGTTCCCAATTATGGGCACTAGCTGCACGGTAGTAACCACGGCCGTCGAGCAGCCTTCGGTTACTCGACCGTTAATTTTCCGTATCGCCCTACGTTAAGTTGAGTTTCTCCGCGAAAGCTTGTGACGTAACCGTTTTCAATCTTGACGTTGCTGTTAACTTTTACTTGGTCTATTTGCTCGTTCCAGAGGGTCAACTTTACAGTTCCGGATTCGTCACTGACAACCGCCGTTGCTACCTTGGATTGTTCGCCGGTACGAGTAGTGACATCGCGAGGTTCTGATAATTCTTGGACTTTGGCTGTAATTTCAACACGTCGCATTCCAGCCTTAAGTTCGGAAACCTTCATTCAGATCGAATCGGTAAAATGCTAATGTCATATTAAACTGTTGCAATTGGAAATCTAGGGCTTCGCGATTAAGGAATGCATCTTAGCCAGGTCATCACGGTAAGGTTTGAGCACTTTCGGAATCTCAGCTTCTAACGTATCCCGCAATGCAATGTTTTTCTCCTTCTTAATTTTCCACACCTCACGATTGAAAGCGATTATATGATCAGTAATCTTTGGTTTCGCCTTCCGTCCAGTTTTCTTAGGCATCCTTTGAGAATGGATACTCTTCTTGGAGTATAATGCAGTCCAGACATGATCCGTCATGTGTGGAGTTATCGGAGCGAGGAGGAGAAGTACTGTTTTCAGGACGGTGTGAAGAGTATACCACGCCGCTTTCTG
>DASQZS010000248.1:0-5333 GCA_035638535.1 Candidatus Acidiferrum sp. | reverse complement strand
ATCAGTTGTTTCCTTCACGGTGTCGAAAACAGGAATGCCATGCATAGTTGACCCTCCCTTCCCCGGAGTTACGCCAGCCATTATTTTTGTTCCATATTCGAGCATGAGCTGTGTGTGGAAAGCTCCTTGTGAGCCTGTAATGCCTTGCACGATCGCGTTCGTTCCTTTTCCTATCAGTATTGTCATTTTATTTCAACTTGGATGCTATCTCTACCGCTTTTGCCGCCGCTTCTTCCATACTGTTCAAGGAAGGTATTCCTGCAGCAGCCAAGATTCTCTGCCCTTCTTCTTCATTGGTGCCGACCAATCGAATCACCATTGGTTTTGTTATACCCATCTTCTTCTGGATCTCTAATATCGCTCGAGCGACATCATCGCAACGTGTTATGCCCCCCATGATGTTGATTAGAAGAGAGTTGACTCTGGGATTTGCTAGGACAATTTCCAGCGCTGCTGCAATACGTTCCTCGTTTGCTCCTCCCCCAACGTCGCAGAAATTGGCTGCCCTCCCTCCGTAATCGAGTATCATATCAAGTGTTGCCATCACTAATCCTGCTCCGTTTCCTATGATTCCGATGTCCCCGGCAAGTTCGACATATGCCAAATTCTTTTCATGAGCTCGCACTTCGAGTGAAGTCATATCAGGTTCGAGTGTCTTCATTCGTTCCAAGAACTTCGGATGCCTATACAACGAGTTATCATCTAGGAGAATCCTAAGATCCGCGAGGATGAATTCTCCCGACTGGGTCTCTATGAGTGGGTTTGATTCGATTAATTCGGCATCATAGTCCAACATAACTTTGAACAGTTTGCTGATTAGGGACGCTAATTGTGTCATCTGTTTCCCGTTATAACCTAACTGTTTGGCCGCAATTCTACTTTGGAAATCTTGAAGGCCTATCAGTGGGTCAATCTTGTCTCTGATTATCTTCTCTGGATTTTGATCGGCGACTTGCTCGATGTCAACTCCGCCCTCAGTTGAGCAGAGGATCGTATAACATCTAGCGGCCCGATCTACAACAATGCTAATGTAACGTTCGAATTTGCATTGTATCTTCTCCTCGACGAGCACCTTGTTTACTTTTTCTCCTTTAATTGTCGTAGATAGAATTGACTTTGCGACTTGGAATGCTTCGTCCGCTGATGAAGCTGGTTTGATTCCACCGGCTTTACCTCGTCCTGCAACGAGGACTTGAGCTTTAATCATGGAAGGCTGTCCGATCTTCGACCAAGCCATTTTAGCTTCGTCCGGTGTGGACGCAACGTATCCGTTGGGTGCAGGCAGATCGTATTCTCTGACTATGTCCTTCGCTTCATACTCGAATAGTTTCATTCGATCTCCCTCCTTATCTAACGTTCGAAGCTTCTGTCAACTCGTGTTCCGTATAAAATAGACTCTGAAGGCATTGTATACTGTTATTGTAATATGTTCCCGCAGTAAACGCTGAAAATCTAACCAGCGCAATGTAATCGGTGATTGAAGAAGTTGAGATGGGAGCGGTTAGCGTAAAGGTTGATATGAACGTATCAACCAACGCTCACCGGATTTAGTTATTGCCGCGAGACATTGATCTTGGTCTTTAGCAATGCTAGAACAGCCAAGATTCGAGACATGAAGAATAATGCGGGATCTATGTGATTGAAGAGACGTTGATGTAGTTGCCTGGACAGGAAGTGCCGTACGGGAAGCCTGGGCTGGAGCCAGAATATACTTGCCCGGTCACCGTTACCCAGGACCCAACCGGTGGATACGACGAGGGTAAATTGTACAGCGTGTAGTACTGGTAAACTTGTGCAGTGTTGTACGGACTATATAGTGGGATGGATAATTCTACGCATCCGTTTTGGTCTTGGTGTAAGTATCCCGAGCACTGGCTTACGCCATTAGAACCTGATTGGCAGGCGCTGTTGTAACTGTATTGTGATGGGCCGTTCACGTAACAGCTTGCAGCATTGTTACTGCAGTAATATGGTGATTGGCCGTAATAGTACGAGTATCCGTTGTAGTAACCATTGTAGTATGGACTATAGTACCCATTGTATCCGTACTGAGGAGGATAACAAGTGCTGTACCCGCAGTTCTGGTAGGAACCCGATCCAGTCGGATATGTAGTGACCGGGTATGTTGCGGTGCTCGTCATAGTTGTCTGACTCGTAATTATACCAACGTTAGTCACCGTCTGCGTGCTGTAAATATTCTGCGTGTTTGTTAGGAACTGTTGCTGGGTCACGGTCGTCACATGTGAGCTGAGTGGATTATAGTTCGCTAGTAAAACAACGAGAACGACAATGAGAAGAACCGCAACTATGACTATACCGAATCGGCTTCGACGCTTTGGACCTGACTGGTTGGTCTGGATCGATTGATTTTCGCTCATAACGCATCAATGACAGGAAGATCAGAGATTCATGATAAACTCATTTCCACCTGGTGGAATCAACTTCCTCTAGGTAGCAATTGTAGAATATTTGCCGCTACGAATTATCGAAGCAGCCACTATAGCGGTTTTCTTTTGTTTGCTACCACTAAGAATTTGTTTTGTGAGTCACTGTAGAAAACATCGTAGATATTCCAAGCTTCTGCGTTTAATTCAGCGAGCGCTCCTGCCAGTTCGGACGGATGAACACTTTCAAGGACTCGCCACTGAACCAACTTCAAACGCACTGATTCAATGCTCGCAGAACGAGAATGGCGCTGCCGAAAGTTAGACTCTGTACCAACCAACTGACTCTACCTGAGATGCCGAGAACCAAACATTATTCGCACATCACAAGGATGCATTTAGACAGTAGCTACGTGTACGAGTCTTTCGTTCATGAAAAATCCTTTGAACCCACATCGCTCACAACGGGCACAAAGTTGCAGACCCGTATCATCCTCATAATATATGCTGAGCGTTTGGCCTGTACACCGGGGACATGGATTTCCTGCGCTTTTTTCCAAAGCCGCATCATCTCAACCAATTTCAGGTACGACAGCTCCTTTTGGTATCTGTTCCACTTCGTGGAAATTCAGTTAACAATTCCACTTTCTCGAAACACGCTAGCGTAAAATGAAGTCTATACCATCGTTTCTACTATTCTATGCAACATGTGTAATGATGCAAACTGTTTTATCGTAACGATTAGAGAATAGGGATTAGTGTGTGTCTTGCGAGTATGGCACTTACTAGTTATCGTGCTGTTGCTTTCTCCATTATTGCTGCCAGTAGTCGATAGCCAGAGTTACGTTACAGTGACAACTCAAGTCACTACTGTGCAAGTGGTGACGTCGTTATCGCAATCGCAGCAATTATTCAATAGTGCTTTCAGTATTAATGCTACGACGTCTAGCAGTAGTTGCGATAAATTCAATCTAGCCTTTAATGGTACTCAAGGTCAGTACGTGTCTGGAAATTTCACATCCGATGTTCCGCTAGGGATCTTCATTACTCAAGATTCAAGCTATCAGACTTGGTTGGCGTCTGGCGGTTGCGCAAGTTTCCCGTCCTCAATAGTAAGTCAACCTCCTACGACGACATATGCTTTCAATCTTGCCCTGCCAAATTCTGGGTTGTGGGATATTGTTCTAGTAAATTATTCAACCACGAGAAATGCTGACGGATTCATGACAGCATACTTATCGTATTCTGGGTCCACTTTCACGCAACCTTTGCTCAGCACCATCACCCAGACAAGCCTCGTGCAATCCGTGACGACGGCATCAACGACGACAGGAACGACCGGTATACCCGGCTTTCAAGTCGAATCGATCATAATCGGCATTATCCTAGGACTAGCCGCCTTGATTATACTACGACGCAGACGACGATAGGAATACGATCAGCGGTAGTGCGCACAACTCATACCAGCACGTGAGATTGACTGCAAGATCTGTTCTACATTTACGTATCTACCTATCATCTATTCAACGAACCGCAGCAGTTGCATTAAGCAAATCCCACTTTATTCCGCTAAAAAACTAACTGAGATAACTTAACCAAGTTCATTCTTCAAAGGGATGTACGAAAAATCACAAGTGAAAAACGAGTCACGTCTGAGATTGCATCAAAAATTGTTGTATTAGGCATAAATTCGTTATCATTTAGCGCTCATTGAATGGTCGTAGTTGTGTTCGCCTTGACGAAAATCCGGGTATCTCAGTACAATTGGCTGTCTACCATCAACATGAAACAGTTATCATGCATGAGAATTAGCCGTGCGGCTAATTACTGACGAAAAACGCTGCAATTGTTACTACAGGGCTAGTGTTACGCCCTTGAATGTTTCAGATCAGCAGAGAGGCACGGAATTTGAGCAGGAGCCACAAGCAAGTTCTTCGATAGATCATGCATCCGTGTTTCGGTATAGAGATCTGGTTGAGTCGATCTCTGATATAGTCGCTGTGTTGGACAAAGAGTTACGTTATAAATTTGTGAACAGAGCCTTCGTGGAAGCAGTTAATCTTCCGAAGACGAATATACTGAACAAGAGTCCAACGGAGATATTCCCCGAAATCGAAAAATCCGCTTGGTACAAGGCAGCGAAGACGGTTCTAACGAGCGGTAAGCTACTCTCGGTCTCCTTTGAGTATGTGCTGCCGGATGGGCAGAGAAAGTGGTACAGATCAAAAATCTATCCGACTCCAACTGGGATCTTGAGTATCTCAGTCGACGTAACCGAAAGGATACGAGCAGAGGAAGAAATCCAACGCCAAAGCAACCTACTTCGAAGCACACTTAACAGTTTGATTAACGGCGTCTTCATTCTCGACGACGTTAAACCTGATCCCGATTCTCGCTTACCAGTCATAGTTGACTGTAACAGTGCGGCGCTCAGGATCTTCGGATATGAGAAGAATGAGGTAATTGGGAGACCCCCCAGCTTTCTGTATGCAAGTAACGAAGCTTTTCTAGAGTTCCGACGACTCCTATTCTCGGCAGTCGAGAAAAGTCAGCTTCCGTTTAATCTCGCCGAAATTCAGATGAAACGGAAAGACGGCGCCATCTTCATCGCCGAACGTACCGTCAATCGATTGTTGAACGACAAGGGCGAACAAACAGGTTGGGTTACCATCGTCAGAGACATCACGGAACGCAAACGATTGGAAGGCGAAGTAAAACGGCACACTGAACATTTAGAGGAATTAGTTGCTGAGAGAACAGCGAAGTTACAGGAAAGTGAGGAACGGTATCGATCGGTTGTCGAGAACATACCGTACGTTGTATGGGTCCATCGTGATAAGAAAACCGTATACATGAGTCAAAATGTGACTAAAATTTTAGGATACGAATCGAATGAAATCATCACTAACGATTTTCGCTGGTCGATAAAGATCCACCCCGACGACTTAA
>DASQZS010000247.1:0-9184 GCA_035638535.1 Candidatus Acidiferrum sp. | reverse complement strand
AGTGTACGTGCCTCCGGAAATTGAACAGGTCTGTGAGGCTATAGGGGTTCCCGACGACGAACAGGACGTATCGCTTGTCGACAAACTAGAGCCTGAAAAATCAACTGTGCTCCCAACCTCAGCAGAGGAGGGATTAAAGATTAGAGAAGTTGCACTGCTGACAGTGAATGTGGCTGATGCAGAATCTTCAATGGGACTCCCAGTTGCAGTAATAGTGTAGCCACCTGTCACTACATCGGCTACAACAAACGACCCCGTCAATATGCCATTGCTTATCGAACAGGTCTGAGAAGCTATGGCGGTTCCAGATAACGAACAGGAAGTGTCACTTTTTGAGAGATCTGAAACAGACGCCTGCACAGTGGAGCCAACCGCGCCCGAAGTGGGACTAAGTGCCATGGATAGTCCAGCGGTACTACCGATGGTAAAGCTGGCCGACGCTCCATCATCAGCCGGACTTCCAATCGCAGTAATAGAATAGGTTCCAGCACCGACGCTGGCGACTAGAAACGACCCTGTTAACGCTCCGTTCGAAACTGAACAAGTCTCCGATTCGACTGCGCCGCCTGACAGCGAACAACTAGTATCACTCGTTGAGAATCCTGATCCTGTCACATCAACCGTGGATCCACCAGGAGCAACGGTTGGATTCAAACTGATAGAAACGGTTGCTACACCGCTCACCGTAATGCTCCCTGTGGCAGAGTCACCCGCAGGATTACCCGTCACAGTTACTGAGTAGGAACCAGCTACAACCGTAGCCACCGTAAAAGCACCACTCAATGCTCCGCCTAAAATTGAACAAGTCTGAGAAGCGATCACACTTCCTGACAACGAACAGCTAGTATCAGTCGACGAAAAATCAGAACCAGATACGTCAACCGTTGAACCGCTTGCAGCTGAAGTCGGACTAAAAGTGACAGATGGGAGCACCATCCCGTTCACTGTAAACGAGGCGGAAGCTGAGTCATCAGCAGGACTGCCCGTTACAGTTACGGAGTAGGAACCAGTTAATGCGGTAGCCACCGTGAAAGCACCAGTTAAGACTCCACCAGAAATCGTACAAGTCTGTGAGGCTACGATGGATCCCGATAAAGAACATGAAGTGTCGCCTGACGAAAAACCTGAACCAGAAAAACTAGCGGTCGAACCAACCTGACCCGAGGCAGGGCTAATCGTAACAGTAGGAGGGATTAGCAGAGTAGATGACGCCGTTGTCTGGCTTGTCGTGACAGCGGAACTGGTCGTGGCCGTTGTTGTTTGAGCTGAACTTGTTGACAAAGTTGACGTAGTTAAGATAGTTGATGACGCGGTAGTCGAGATAATGGTAGACGTAGCGATTGAAGTCGAAGTTACAGAGCTAGTTTGAGAGAAAGCCGTTGTTGTCGTTGTCGGCAAAGTAGTGGTCTGCGAGGAGCTTTCCGTGCTAGCTGTTGAAGTTGTACTGGTTGCAGTGAAGGGGAGTGTAATCGTAGTAGTCGAATTATTTACTTGATCTAGAGACATGGAATTTTGTGAGTTTTGTAACGCGTGAATCGCAGCTTGGCTCCCATATGATCCGTATTGAGTTGCCGCGATAACCTGGCCGCTCACACTTCCAAATAACGAAAGCGCTGTAATCAACAGCAAGCCAGTTACGACAAGGCGCTGTTGATTATGCATACTACCCATGTAAACTAGACTTATTTGACAAGGAATTATGACATCTTAACGCGTCCTAGTTCATCAGGACCGAAGGGTTATGCGCTTTTTACTTGATCAACTACGGTTGGTAGTTTGGTCTGGAAAGGTAAATTGACAAGGAAAGTGGAGGCTTGAGAATGATAGTCCCTTAGGGCGATGAGATTATCGTTAATGATGATGAGCCTGAAAACCAGAAGGGCGGGATGTAGGCATCATCAATATTGCTTCTGAGCTGGTCTTGTACACCTGCCTGATTGTTGAGGTAGTTTACTGAATTGAATACGGCGTTGTAGACGTTTTCTCCGCTAGCTAAGTAATCGATGAGGTTGCTCGTTAGATCGTCCATCAATCCGTAATCGAGATTGATCAAACCGTTGCAATATACTACGGATCCAGCACCTGCGCTGACAAAGAACGGTCCAATATCACCCGTATTGCTACCCTCGAGAATCATCAGTTTCACATTGCTGAGTGTATTGTTCGTAAAGTGTTCTGAGATGAAATTTGTTGTGATTCCGAGTATCCCTGCGTTCGCGTTTATCCAACCCTGACTGAAGTCCGCGGCATACTTTTGTTCAGTGGCTGCGTTGACGGTTTCTCCGACGTAAAAGTATTGGACGTGGCTCCACGTGTAGATATCAGTGCGCCAAATGACGATATCGTAGTTGTTCAGTTGGTTTACTAAGAAGTCTAATGTTACATTGCCGTCTGTTAAGAATGTTGTAGCGTACCCTGCTTGCTTTAGCCGAAGCGCCATGTACGTCTCATAATAAGCCAGGGGGAATTCTTTGTTTAGCGACGATAGGATCACAGCCTTACCTAGGATCGGCGCCCTAAATGCCCTACCATTCGCCATTACCGGAGCCGTCAGAGACGCCATGGGTATGATGATTAGCACTAGTATCGCTACAGCAAACTGTACCTTCCTCAAGCCTCGCACCAACAGAAACCGAGGGTACCCAACACAAAGCCTTCTTTCACTCCAGCGCGATAAACGAGAGCCAATAGTTCACGGTTCTCCACACGCTCGCGTATCTGCATCTATACCAAGTAGCTGTTAGAAGGTGATTTGACCACGCATTCTGCTCATAAGCCAGTCGTAGAGACAAAGGACAGTTACACAAATTTTGGTAGCGTCCAACATTCTGCGCCAACTTAGCGAATCATGACCATGTAAATTCAAAGTTACTAAAAACATAAAATATTCACAATCCTTAACCCTACTCATATTACGTTAACTACGCCACATAGTTACGATATGAAACTCGGAATTCTTCGGCCGCATCAACGCGACTTGAAGTTCGCGTTAGGTGATCTTGAAGTAATCGTGTTACGCGAACTCTGGGAATCGAAGAATCCGCTATCCGTTAAGGAATTTCAATTAAAGATCTCACACATCCGACCTGTAGCAGTCACTACTGTAGCCACAATACTCGACAGATTGTACATGAAGGGCATAGTCTTGAGGAAACTGGTCAGAGATGGAGGACCACATTACGTATATTCCCCACGATTTACGGAAGATCAGTTTAAGCATGAAGTGGTAAATAGCGTGATGAGCACACTCCTCCATAGCTTCAACGGCATAACAGTCGCGTACATCGCGAATAAAATGTCAGAAGATGGGGTGAATGATCGTCAGCTATCCAAGTATCTTGAAAGATTGAGCGGAAAACGGTGGAAAAATTGACCAATCACCACGTGAGCGTATTCGGGGTTCACCAACTCCTCCCATAATGTTGTCTGGACGACAGCAATTGCGACTTCTAGAACAGAATCAACCTACTACAACAAGTGAAAACAGATTGGAAAATGCCACAAAATACCGCAATAGCCGAAGTGATTGAGTCAAAGCCTAATTTCTGAAATTCCGCACCACATTAGTAGTTTGATTGCGGACATTTTTCCCGAACGGTAGCAGTTGAGTTGCACTCATTACCTTGCAAGTTTTTTATAGATCCTTTCCACAACTAAAATGCCGCACTACAATCTCGTAACAAGCAGGCCGAGGAATAACAAGTGCGAGCGCTGATCATCTTGGTTTTTGTGTTGGGGTTGTTGTTTCCGCCTTTGGGTGCTGTGACGCAGGCGCAGCCGGTGTTGCATGATAATTCGTACATTTTGGTTGGTGGACAGAATGGTACGTGGTTCCAACCCGGCCAGAGCCCTAGGTTGTTCAAGATTTTTCTACAGAACGATTCCGTAACCCAACTAACACCTGTTCCAGGACAGGGTACAGTTTGGGGTGGGGGTTGGAATGGGAGTGAATGGTTGATTTCGGGTTGGGGGACCGATTCCGGCACATCCGGCTCCAACCCATACATATACCTCTACAATGGACGAGCACAAGTTGCGGGAGAATCGATGGATCAATACAACCAACAATCTTCCTGGCATGGCGGAGACATATTCGCAGCGAGCTACAACGGAAAAGAATGGCTACTCTCCGGAATGGGATCAGACGAAATTCTCACAGCCACAGATGGACCGTATGATTTCGGAAATCATATGTCCCTTGCAACATTCGATGGAAATAAATTTACAGATCTGTCGACAATCGTTCCTGAGCAGGGAGATGCAATACTCTACACTAACACATGGAACGGAAGTCTCTGGATGGTTGGAGGAGGTTACTATTCCTACGGAACACTATTCACTTTCGACGGAAGCAACGTTACCGACCTAACCTCACAAATCAATGAAGCAGTTGGAAGTTTCGGTTCGGTGCTATCGGTAAGATGGAATGGTAGCTACTGGTTAATTGGCGGATACGGTTTTCTAGCAAAATACGACGGCCACAATTTTCAGGACTTGACACAACAACTGTACGATTCAATAGGTAAGGACATTAGCTCTCCCGTCATAGTAAATGCGATCGATTGGAATGGATCGTCGTGGATGATCGGAGGAGGTTCAATGGTAGCCGAACTCCAAACCAAAGAACAAACATCAGCCATTGCGTGGATAGCATCCTACGGAACACAGGGTTTCAAGGATCTCACGACGTCACTGCCTACTTACATAACAAAACCGATCATGGGCTCCAGCATATTGACTATTAGCTATGTAGATAATAGTTGGATACTCGGAGGATTTTCCGACAACGACGCAATTCTACTCACAATAACACCCCACTTATTCACCGACCTCTCGTACCTTATCGGACCGACAATGAGTTACGTAATTTGGCTCGGCGGAGCAAGCTGACTACCCGTTCACCTCCACACAGAGAGAGGATTCGTCAAACATACTTCGAAACCAACGACCCATTATGCAACATCTCTTGGCTTTGATCAAAGATACCTAGTGAGAGTGTGGAGAACCGAAACCTTCCTTTTCTTCTTGCGGTCCTGTAGCCGCACTCAGTTCTTCCGGATTAAAAACCAACGACACGCCTCTCTGCATGGCTGTCGTTACTAATGTATTGTATAGGAGCATAGCAATGGTCATTGGACCGACTCCGCCGGGAACGGGGGTAACGTAGGCGGCTACGTTTAAGGCTGAATCAAAATCCACATCACCCAACAACCGTCCTCCCACTCGACTCGTTCCGACATCTATAACGGCTGCATTGGGTTTAATCATATCATCTCCCACGGTAAAATGTTCACGCTGCCCTATACCAGTAATGAGAATGTCACCCTCCCGCGCCATTTCTTTGAGGCCTACAGTTTTAGAGTGACACACCGTAACCGTAGCATCCTCATTGAGCAACAATTGAGCGAGTGGTCTTCCGACGAGTTTTGTTCTATTGATTATGACTGCATGTTTGCCTCGAATTCCTATTCCATAATATTTCAACAAGACAATAATGCCCTTTGGTGTACATGGGACGAGTCGTGCAGATTTTTGCCACAACTGTCCGAGATTGAACGGGTGAAGACCGTCAACGTCCTTTTCTGGTGAGATTTTATTTATCGCCGCGAAGTCATCCAAGGACTTTGGGAGAGGCAGTTGGAGTAGGATTCCCGTTACTGTTGTGTCGCGGTTCAGTTCGCCGATGGTTTTCTCCAATTCACGTTGCGACGTGTTTGGGGTCAACTCTAGGTTGCGTGACTGGATCCCGACATCTAAGCAGGCAGAATGTTTACTCTTCAAGTAGGTCTTAGAGGCGGCGTTATCCCCAACAAGAATCGTCGCAAGAAGAGGATTAATTCCAGAACCTCGGAGCACGCCGGTCTCTTTCTTTACATGGTCTTTAATCATCTGCCCTAGCGAACGACCTTCAATTATCTTCGCGACCAACGTAGCTCCACACTCCAAACATAGATGCCCCGAGCCTCAAAAACCAATATGTGCGGGAGATTGTTGCATTTCGATGTCATAGCATATTAATATGTCCGCTAAACCTAAAGCAATAATCTAACTACACCCTGTAGTAAGACGAATCATCCTCAATGACTTTAACGGATGTTCACGACTTGCAATATGATCGGCTACCCGCATTGGAGTTCTAAGCTTGGAAAAGAAATTTGGGATTTGTTCCCTGCTCGCAGTAGCCTTGCTGATCCTATTGATACAATCCTCACCTGCAAACTACGTTAATGCTCAGAATCTTACGACATCAGTTAACTCCACTTTAAGTTCGCTAGCTTCATTTCAGGCTACGTCAAACACGACAGCCGCATCGTTCACGACACCAAATAGTACGGCCATAACAACTAACTCAGTCACCACCCTTACGAGTGGTTCTTCAGGCATCTCTTCCACCGTGAGCCTAACAGGTGATCTGACAGTTGTGAATGCCACTTCATCAAGCGCTGCAAGTGTCAGTTCGATTAATTCTACAACCATCACAAGCAGCTTCTCATCATTAGTAAGTAGCGTTACCTCCAGTATGACAAGTACGATTGTGCAGAATTCGACGTATGTTGAGACTTATACTTCGACGACTACGACTACACTACCATCCAGCACGGGTTCAATGGTTCAAGTGGTCTTTCTTCAGAATGGTCTGCGTAATGATGCTGCTGGACCGGTTATAATTATTGATGGTACTGGCTACTCATATTATCAGTTGCCATTATCCTTAACTTGGGTTACCGGCTCAACTCATACCATCGTCGCTTACACTCAGATCCCAAGCACAATCGGAGGTCAGTATTATTTCCAGGGTTGGAGCGACGGCGGCAGCCTCTCGCATGAAATTACGGCACGACGGCGATCTGCATCTTATACCGTCTACTACGGTCCCACTCAAAGCGGAACAGTTGGACTGGCAGGTAGTGTGACAGTTGACTCGAATATTGAGATTCCGGGGATGATCTACGTCGACGGCAATTTGATCGTTACACCTCAGAATTTTCTGTGGCAGACCGGGTCAATTCATAGCCTTAGTCTCTCACCTGGCTCGAATGGGTATCAGTTCCAGTACTGGCAAATCGATGGACAAGTCTACTCGTACTCCCAAATCACGAACTACGAGGCCGACGGCAACACGCATACGATTGTTGCCATCTTTAACGTACAACCAGAAGCAGGAGGAGGACAGCCGGTTCCCATAACCATCACCTCGAACCCACTCACGGGCCCATACTGGGTACAGGTTGACGGAGTCCAAGTAAGTACACCCTACTTGGTCTACTGGACGATTGGGAGCACCCACACCCTGTCAGCATCACCCAACACGAACGGCTACATCTTCCAATCGTGGAGCGTGGACGGAACTCAATATACTGCAACGCCGATACTCACATTCCAAGTTGACGGCCCACATACGCTTACAGTCACGTTCAATCAACCGATCCCGGAATTTCCAAGCGATATCGCAACCACGTGGCTCGCACTTGTTGTTCTAAGCTCGACGTTGCTTTTGAGGAAACGCATTTCTGATAAGAATTAATGCAATTGCATAATTCGAATGAAAAATTGTAGAAAATAGATGGGAAACGTCGAAGAGATCAGACATTTCGTTTACTTTTTCAGTTTGGCCGAGTAGGCATCGAGTACTTTGCCGAATTTAATCATAAACCACACAAAGGCGATAACTAAAGCGGCTTCGAATATCATCGGGATCAGCCCGAAGCCCACGAAAAAATGTGCAGGCATTTCAATTCACCTCTATCTCATCAAAATCCCCAACATCTGAAGTTAATAAAACGGGTTGCGGATGATTCATTCAGAACGATTTTGAAACAAATCGATGTTTCAAGTCTCTAAAGTCCTCATCAAGACCTAGGTCCTAATGTAAGAAATGTCGGATTCCAGTCAACATCATTATCATGCCATGTTCGTCGGCTGCTTGGATTACCTCCTCGTCACGCATGGATCCTCCTGGTTGAATGATCCCTGATACTCTTACTTTGCCTGCTAGGTCAACGGAGTCTCTGAATGGGAAGAATGCGTCCGATGCCATCATCGATCCTTGGAGGGTTAGGCCTGCTTCCTGAGCTTTTGTGATCGCGATTTTACATGAGTCCACTCTGCTCATTTGTCCCGCTCCCACTCCTAATAGTTGGTCGTTGGAACACAACACGATTGCGTTGGATTTCACGTTCTTCACGATCTTCCAAGCGAAAAGCAATGCGTCACGTTCAGATTTAGTTGGAGTGCGTCGAGTGACAACCTTAAGCTGCGATTCGTCGATGGCACTTTGGTCGCGGTCCTGATAGAGAATTCCACCGAGCACTCTCTTGAAGTCCTTCTCCGTATTTGTCTCGGAAGGGTGATTCCAAAATTCTGCTACGTCTAGGATCCGACGATTCTTCTTGGAGGATAGCAATTTTAGTCCGTCGGGCTCGAATCCGGGCGCCAGAATTAATTCGACGAATTTGTCTTCAAGTATCGATGCTGTTTCATGGTCGACTGGTCTGGTGAATGCGTAGACTCCTCCGAAAGCCGAGATTGGATCAGTACGGAGTGCGAGGCGGCAGGATTCGGCCAGAGTTGATGCTTTTGCGACTCCGCATGGATTGGTATGTTTTATGATGGCTGTCGCATTCTCGTTTTTGAATTGCGAGATCAATCTGTATGCTGCGTCAGCGTCAAGGATGTTTGTGAAGCTCAGTTCTTTTTCACCGGCAACTTGTTTGGCTGTAGCAATACAAGTTCTAGCAAGAACGTCTCTATACACTGCGGCCTTCTGGTGCGGGTTCTCGCCGTAACGTAAGTCTTGTATTTTTTCGAAGTTCATGAGCAGCCGTTTTGGTGCCGGCCATTCACTATGCAGCCCTTGTTCCTTCGCCCGGTCTAGAAAGAAAGAGTGGATTGCTCCGTCATAGCCTGCTGTTCGTTCGAACGCTTTTAGCATGAGTTGGAAACGAGTAGCTTCAGAGATTGCGCCCCCTGATCGTTCTAGCTCTTCCGCTAGCCTCTGGTAATCTGAAGGGTCGGTTACGATGACGACGCTACGATAGTTCTTCGCTGCCGACCGAATCATCGTCGGTCCGCCTATGTCTAAATTCTCTATCGCGTTCTGGACGTCGGTCGATTGTGAGACCGCCTTTTCGAATGGATACAAATTAACTACTACCATATCGATGGGTTTGACTCCAAGGTTCCG
>DASQZS010000246.1:0-2689 GCA_035638535.1 Candidatus Acidiferrum sp. | reverse complement strand
ATCTAGGATACACTCCCCTCGGAATTATCATGAAGGTCGCGACGATCAGGGTTTTGATTATGAACCACACCGGTTGAGGCAGAAACGCTGGGCCCCACCAGCCGCCCAGGAACAATACTGTCACGAGTGAAGACATCAAGTACACTTTCATGTAGAGACCTAGGAAAATTACCATGAAGACCGCTCCGCTTGATTCAGTGAACCAACCAGCAACTAATTCTGGTTCTGCTTCAGGTAGATCGAACGGTAATCGTTCGAGCTCCGCCATTATGGCGATGAAGAAAACTATGAACGAGAGGAAGGCTGGAACAATGAACCACATTTTGGATTGGGCTTCAACAATGTTGGTCAAATTCAGTGAACCGGCAAGCATGACGACACTTAACGCAGCAACCCACATGGGTATTTCATAGGCGACCTGCTGGAACAATGAGCGGAGGCCACCCAAGAAGGGGAACTTACTGTTGCTTGCCCATGCAAAAATCAGAATCATGCTTGGAAAGAGCGATGTCATCGCGAACAGGAACACTAACCCTACATCCAGATTGGCGATCACCCAATGTTGGCCGAACGGAATAACCGCGAATGGCAGCGCAGCGAAGAGAACCAGCATTAATGGCATCGCGAGAAATAGCGGTTTGTCCGCCTTGTACGGAATCATGACTTCTTTGAAGATCAGTTTGACACCGTCAGCGATGGGTTGCAGGATACCCCCTGGCCCGCCTGCATAAAGTGGCCCGATCCTAAGCTGGATTCGTGCGAGCAGTTTTCTCTCGTACCATGTCAGAAACATGACTACCAATGTTAGATGAATGAACCCTGGAAAGATTATGATAGTTATGAAGGTGTGAGAAGTTATGATGTACAAAATTAGCGCGATGACTTCTTGAGGTGTCGTGGGTGGAAAAACCACCAACTTACCAATTCTCCTTGTGTATCGCTAGATGCAACGCGTAGCCAAGCGGAGCGGCGAGTAAGATTAGAAAGAGTATTACTAGAAAAGAAGAGTCCAGGGGCATAGTGGTGAAGCTAATTCCCCATGCAAACAGGAACATCGCGACAACATCGAAGACCACGAACATGAGTAAGTATGGGTAATATTGCATCACGAGTCTGTGTCTGGCCTCACCCTGAGGTACTTGTCCGGATTCGAAGGGCATGTCGCGGAAAGGATCAGGTTTCCTTCTTGACCAGAAGATTGGCAATGTTATCATTGGACCGGTCAAGAGCACTATGATAACTCCCCAAATGACGATTGCCAACCAAGGGTTCATGACCAGACCCAACGTGTCACTCAGACGATTTGCCTGAGTCTAAAACCTACGGGATATAAATCATACTGCACTTGAAAACCGAGTCGAAGGATTCTGCGTGCCTTCTCTGTCAGAGCTATTCGCTTAAGTAACGCGAAACGATTAGGCAACCAGTTTCGTTAGGATCGATGATAACGGGCAGAGTATTATGTGGCGCTCCGCAGGAACAACGCACTTCTGGTGCGCAAAATGCAAGAAACAGGTTGCGTCTGAGGCAGAGCTCATTTTCAAGAACGGCAAAGTGCTCTGGAAGTGGAAATGCGGAACCTGCGCAACCGCGTATGAAACTGAAGCGTAATCAGAAGGATCTCTCAAGCGCGTAATCTGCGAAATCGTCAAGTAACTTACTACGCTTGCTATTGCGCAGCAACGTCAACTCCTGTTTCGCTCGTTCTACATGTTCCCTAGATTTCTTGATGGCGAACTCCAATGCTTTCTCATACAGCGTAGAGATATCGACAGCTCCCTTGCTGCCTTCAATCAGGTTGCTTATGCGTTCCTTTTTAGTCGCTTCATCAAGGTAATGCATTACCACAAGATTCACTCGTTCCTGTCTCTCCGCATCACGCGGAGCTTGATCGAGTATGTCGTCTTTTATTTGGAAGGCTATGCCCACAGCGCGTCCATAGTTGTAGAGGCAGTTGACTTCGTCAGGATTGGCCCCGCCTAGCACACCTCCGATCCCTGAAGCTGCGCTAAATAATGAACCCGTTTTCAAGTCCGCGATCGTTAAGTATTGTTCCACATCAATCGCAAGTTCTGTTGTAACATCCAGAATCTCGCCTTTGCTCAGATCCACTAATCCCCATCCAACGAGGCGAGTGATTCGCGGGTCTTTGTATTCAGATAATATTTGGACTCCCTTTGATGCTAAGAATAAGCCGGCGCTTATCGCTTTGTCGTCTGCGAACGCACGTTGTGTAGTGGGGAGATTTCGTCTTACACGATGTCTGTCGATTAGATCGTCGAAGATAAGTGACGCTGCGTGCACAAACTCCATTGCTACCGCTCCATCCAGAGCGTGCTTAGAATCTCCGCCAACACTTTCGCATGCGAAAAGTACTAAGATGGGTCGAAGGCGCTTCCCGCCGGTTCGAAATGTGTATTTCACAAGTTCATTTGCTTCACTTTGTTCGAACCCGGTTGAGAGAAGTTCATCAATGCGGCTGTTTATTGACGCACGTTTCTCGTCTAGCAATGCATGGAAGTCTGATTTCATTAAGCGCCACGTTTGCCTTCGAAACTGAATAATTGAATCCTATTATAAATGATAATCAAAACTCAACGATGTTCTTCCTCGAATCGGCGTACCGCGTTACAGAAGTCTGCAATTACCACGTCCGGATGGTTCGATTTCACCAGTGCACTGGCGACGA
>DASQZS010000245.1:0-10876 GCA_035638535.1 Candidatus Acidiferrum sp. | reverse complement strand
GTTCACCGTATAGAGTTCCCGTCGCAAGGCTTGTAGCCGCACAATCCGCCCTCCACGAAAAACCCATCGCGTCCGGAGAAAACCGATAACCTACAAATCTGGATTCCAAAAATCGTACTCCGCTGCTTCAAGAACGCTTGTGGTACACCACCGTGCCGTTAACGCGTTTTCTCAATTTTGATAATCACACATGGGAATCGAAAGCAACCATCAAAGTACCAGGTCAAAAGGGGATAACTAAGTTGTTTACAGCATGGAATCGAAAACCGATCACAGAGCCTCTATTCTATCGGTTGATCGACGAGACTTCCTAAAACTTGCAGGAGCTACAGGTGTCGTTGCCGGAGTCGCCCTCACTCCTGGAGATGTTGTCCTAAACGCCCTCCAGAAAGTGGCACCGATCTCCACACCAACCGCGACCGGCGTAACTCAAACATTCAGAACTGCGCATTGCAATAATTGCGACGGATCCTGCGGGCTTAACGTCACGGTAATTGATGGAAATATTACAAGGATTAGTAACGCTACATTCAACAATCCTGATTTTCCGCCGAGAGTGTGCCTACGAGGAATCTCTAACATCCAATACGTCTACCATCCCGATCGTCTGAAGTATCCGATGAAAAGCACCGGCCCACGCGGAAGCGGACAGTGGGAGCAAATATCATGGGATGAAGCGACGACAACCATCGCAAACAAATTCACAGAAATCGCTCAGAAGTACGGACCTACTGCCGTCTACATTGCGCCATACACGGGAAGCATCTCCGCTCTAAACGGCGTAATCGGCGCCGGCTACAGATTCGCGAGCGTAATCGGTGCAAGCGCAGGCGACTTCGAAGGAGACAACGAAGGCGACTCAGCAAGCCCATGCGGCGCCAACGAAATTCTAGGAAGTTTTGATGGCCACGATCTCTCAGACTTACGAAATTCACGTATGATTATCCTATGGGGAAATAATCTGGCTGAAACCGACGTACCAGACATGCGATTCGTCTTAGACGCAAGAGCGGGCACAATCACCTCTGAAGGTGTGATAAAGTCTAACCCGAATGGCACCGGAGCCAAGATAGTGAACATTGACCCACGATACACATCCACTGCAGCGCTTTCTGACCAGTGGATCTCAATTCGTCCCGGAACCGACGGAGCACTAGCACTCAGCATGATTTACGTCATAATTAACGAACAGTTATACAATTCAGATTATGTTACGAAATACACCGTCGGCCCATTTTTAGTCCGCCAAGATACACAATTATTCCTAAGACAGAAGGACGTATCTGGAGGAAGCTCTACTAAGTACATGGTATATGACAGCACGAGCAAATCCATTGTACCTTACGATAAAACTGGCATAACACCCTCTCTCACTGGTTCATCCGAGGCAGCCGGAACCACCTGTACAACAGCCTTTCAATTGCTCGTTGAGTTAGTGAACCAATATCCTCCGTCTCAAGCTGAGAAAATAACCGGAATATCCGCCTCCACTATACAGAATTTGGCTGAAGAATTTGCGGCAAGATCACCAGCGTCCATCAAAGCCGGATTTGGAGGAATATCACATTGGTACTACGGTGACCTAACGTACAGAGCAATGATAACCCTGTCCGCTATATGCGGCTACATCGGTGTACATGGCGGCGGGGTTACAACCTACAACGGTGCTCTATTGGACGCCGCCTTAGACCTTCCAGATTGGTTAAATCCGGACAAGAAAGCGTACACGTACCTACCTCCACTCTCATTCTGCAATGCAGCCCTAAACGGTAAACCATTCCCCGTGAAAGCAGCTTGGTTCCCAGTAGACAACTTCGTGAATCAACAGGGCGATACGAATCTCACTATCTCTGCGTTGCAAGCTCTTGATTTCGTCGTTGTATCGGACATTTTCATGTCACCGACCGCTCAGTACGCCGACATCGTGTTACCGGTGGCGACCCAATACGAAAGAGAGGACATGCTTCCAGGAGGAAACTACTACCTCCAATACATGCCGCAGATCATCGACCCCCTTTGGGAGACAAAATCCGACCTGGACATGTTTGCAGAAGTCGCTCAAAAAATGGGGCAAGGACAATACTTCAACCAGACACCGGATGATTACATTAGCCTCCTGCTAAGCGGTCTCCCGTCCGGATTAACGTTGGATACCTTGAAGAGTGAAGGCGTCGTTGCACTAGCTGACAAAGACTACGGCTCATCCTCATTCCAACCCATCACTCATCCCTACGTTCCATATTATCAACAAAACTTTCCAACACCATCAGGCAAAATCGAGTTCTACGCGGAATCACTCGTTCCCTATGACATGCCCCTGCCGATCTACAAGGAACCGATCGAAGCATCACCAACAAATCCTCTCTACAAGAAGTATCCGCTCGTCTTCATCAGCGCTCACACAAGGTTCAGAACTCATACCCAATGGAACAACTTACCGTGGCTCGACGAAGTCCTCCCGCCACTCAAACCGTTCCTTGAAATAAACCCCGTAGACGCCCAAGCACGCGGCATCAGTGATGGTGATACAGTCACGGTCTTCAACGATCGTGGCTCGATACAACTACTCGCTAGAGTAACTAACGGCATTAGGCCTGGAGTTGTAAACTCATACCAAGGCGATCAACTTGCTTTTCCTAATAGCACGGTGAATATGCTCACCCATCAGCTGATCAATCCGGCACAATCCGTCGTCTTTCTCTTCCAATCGAATACTGCGTACTTCGATGTTCTAGTTGATGTGAAGGGATCATAAGGTGAAATGAAATGACGAAACTGACTATGATTATTGATCTGAGCAGATGTATCGGTTGCTGGACATGTGCGGTTGGTTGCAAAGCAGAGAATGACGAACCCATCGGAATCTGGTGGAACCGCATCCTGACAAACGGCGGTAAGGAGATGGACACACCTTCCGGTACTTATCCGGACGTAAGCATGAGCTACATGCCAATTAATTGTCAACACTGCGACAATGCACCCTGCGTCAAAGTGTGCCCCGTTGGAGCACTTCGAAAACGCGAGGATGGGATTGTGTTCCTTGATTGGGACAGATGCATCGGTTGCCGTTACTGTCTTATCGCATGCCCATATGGCATCCCTGCTTTCAATTGGAGTCCACCTGTACAATCCCCGGACACTTCGCAATTCAAGATTGGAAACCCGGCGGTTCCTGTGAGACCCGTGGGTGTTGCGGAGAAGTGCACGTTCTGCTTTCAGAGAGTCGATGTAGGAAACCTCACCCCTGCCTGTATAGAAGTATGCCCTGCAGGTGCGCGTTTCTTCGGCGACCTCGACGATCCAACCAGTGAAGTCGCACAAATAATACAAACGACACCCACCATCAGACTTCGCGAAGAATTGGGCACAGAGCCATCTGTATACTATGTTCCGCCTCGTAACGCACCTAGACCACAGGAGGTGCTCCAAGAATGAAGGAGGGTTACCCTACGAACATGAGTGCTGAAGAGGAATCGGTTCTACAACCGTTACTCAAGACGGGCAAGGGATTTTACGTCTTCGTAGGCGTACTGCTAGTCCTGACTGGGTGGTTCCTCTACTGCTGGTACACGCAACTTAGCCAAGGATTGATAGTGACGGGTATGCGCAGCATATACAACACCCCCAACTACATGGCATACGGTGTCGCCGGAGGATCTCCTTGGGGGGTCTATGTTACAACTTTCATTTTCTGGATAGGTATAAGCCACGCTGGAATAGCGATCTCAGCCTCAGTCAGACTGATGAATCTTAACAAGTACAAAGTCGTTGCTCGAATTGCCGAGGTTCTAACATTAGTGGCGCTGCCGATGGCGGGGCTGTCAATAGTGTTCGATGTCGGACGTCCAGATAGGCTGTTCAATCTTCTCGAGTTCGGCCGATTCCAAGCGCCATTGCTATGGGATCTGTCAGCAGTCACAACGTACTTCATGGCGACGATCATCTATCTCTACCTCAGTTTGCGGGGGGACATAGATAGATTAGCACTCAGAATTCCGCGTCGAGAAAAGTTCTACAAACGCTTAGCCATGCATTATGAAGGAACGGAGACGGAGAAAGAGAGACATAAACAGACTTTATGGTGGCTCGCGATCGCCATCGTCCCGATAATGGTCACCGTCCATAGCGTCGTATCCTTCGTCTTCGGTCTAATGATTGCAAGAGCCGGTTGGTACTCAACAATATTCGCGATATACTTCGTAGTCGGAGCAATAGTCAGCGGGGTAGCTGCAGTCTACTCGTTAGCGTGGATATTCAGATGGCTCTACAAATGGGAATCGTTGATCACTGATGATGTTCTCAAAGGCATCTCCTGGGCCCTCAGAAACGTACTAATCATCTACATTTACCTCTGGATAGCGGAAGAACTCACTACAAACTATATGGGCCCGTCAGCAGAACTGAGAGTCTCAGACTTCCTGTGGAACGGTCCCTACGCACCGATCTTCTGGCCGCTAGTGATTATCGGGTTCGCTATACCTGCAATAATCCTACTCAAACCAGTCTTCGCTAGGAAGACATTCAGCCCCAAGCTAACTTTCATAGCATCAATAATACTTAACGTAGCCTTGTGGATTAAACGCTTCATAATCGTCGTACCTTCACTCCTAAATCCACCGTTATATCAAACCGGCGTTTACATTCCAACCGTAACTGAGGTATCCATCATACTGGGCACATTCTGGATGGCAGCTCTGCTGTACGTTGTATTCATGAAAATATTTCCAATAATCGAATTGGATGCGACGGATCCAGCGAATCTAAACCGTGGCCTGGAGGAGGCATAAGAAAAATGGCAAGCGTCAAGACACTATGCGTTGTCCTGTTAGGTCTCCTGTTAATAGTTGCAGGAGTATCACTTTGGGTGTTAGCAGATTCAACAACTGCTGTCGTATCAATCCCACTGGCGAGCACAGGTTTCCTATGGTCGCCGTTAATCTGGATCCTAGGAATAATCATAATACTCTCAGCAGCTCTCGCAAATGCGTTGCCCCTCAAGAATTACCTAGCCTGGCTACTGCTACTAGTCATCGGCTACTTAGCAATCTTCGTAATACTGGTCTCCATAACCTCAGTCATTCTCCCATAAGTTAACAGCACTCCGACCACTCTCAACCACTCACCCAAAAATTTGCAGAGGAGAGACTGACGTCAGACTCCACCCCATCGAAACAAGCCGACTTCCGAAGCAAGGTCTACGGAATCCTAGCCCTCGCATTCTCTCACCCTCAAGAAAATGCTACAAATCTCTACAAGTCAATTCTCGACGCACAAGAAATGATTTGCGCGAACATTTCGCAATCAGACGTTAATTCACCAAGTCTATCTAATGAGGACCTAACGAAAGAATACCTCAGACTCTTCGTGGGGCCAGGCCACGTAAAATGTCCGCCATACGAGTCCATTTACCGTCAAGACAGACCACTCCTAGAGAAAGGACTTGTAATGGGTCCGTCGACTGCCGACGTACGACGTAGATACGCCGAAGCAGACCTAGTCCTGGCAAAGAACTTCAATGATCTACCCGACCACATCGCCGTAGAGATGGAGTTTATGCATTTTCTATGTGCCGAGGAACTCAGAGCTTTAGAAGAAGGGAACCCTCAAGAATCTGCAAAAAGAAGAGAGATGCAGGAAGAATTTCTAAAAGAACACCTTGAACCTTGGGTGGATAGATTTGCCGAATGCATCCTTCGATCAACTAGCTCATCATTTCACAAATCAGCGGCAAACTTACTCAAGACTTTCGTAAAGAATGAATCAGAACAATTCCAAGGATGTAGCCCACAATGAAGGTGATGGTCTACTGCAACGGCTTGGAATCGAAAATCACAGACAAAATAAGCTCCCACCTTCATTCTAATTGGCCCGAAGCAACAATTTACTCTAACACCGACGCGACAGCGCCGACAATTACTCCAATCGCACTGGTAATAAAAAAACCAGGCTCACCTACGGATCAAACTAAAGCATCACTCACCGAAACAATTGAAGTTATCAACGCAGACTCGCTCGAAGAAATACTCTTCCGAATAGATGCAAAACTCGGCAAACTCATAAAGTCGGGCAAGGCATTCGTGACAAAAGATGTCTCATCTAGCCGGGCGATGTCACGTCGAGAATTTTTCCAACTCGGATTTTCACGCAACTCTCCTACCCGATACGACTTACCAGTAGTATCGACAGATTCATGCGAAGCTAAGTTCGGCTGTTCAAAATGCGTCGATGCTTGTCCATCGACGGGAGCCCTGAAAATTGAGAACAAATCCGTTACTGTCTCGAACGAGTATTGCATCAGGTGCGGACTATGCGCGGGAGTTTGCCCGGTCGCCGCAATCCAAATTCCAGAACTCTCCGAAGACGCGTACGAAGGCTTGCTGAATGCAATAAAGTCCTCTTCAGCCCCAACAAAATCACTCGTTGTTACATGTGATGAACGTACACTCACTCCGCGACCATGGGTGGATATCGAAGAAGTACCTGGAATCGGAGTTATGGGTGTTAGACAAATCGCGAGAGCCGCAACCTCGATTGATGTACTAATAGTTCACTGCGCGGACGGACAATGTGCAGCCAAAGAAAATGTGAGACAGGCGTTAAACTTGATATCCTCGCTCTCTGACAAAGACGGACCAACATTAGCTTACATGGAAGGGAAAGTCGGTTCTACTAGACTAGACGCAATTATCAAATCGGCCCATCCACGCGATAAAGCGTCCAGTACAATAGAAAGCCCGTGGAAGAATTATGTGAAATCTGTCAACGCGTTATCAAGAGGGCGATCCCAGGCCACAGGACTAGGTCTAACAAACATGATCGTATCCGAGTCATGTACTCTGTGTAACGCTTGTGTTGAGTCATGTCCACACCAAGCGCTCGCGATTCAGCATGAGAATTTGAATTTCACCTCTGAAGAGTGTACAGGATGTGGATTATGTGCGGAAATCTGTCCAGAACACTCGATAACGCTATCTAAAATGAACGGGCCGATCACACTTACAAGCAGAACCGTCTACAGAGACGAAATGATAAAATGCGCAAGATGCAATCATCCATACGTCTCGGTGAAAATGTTCAAGAAGGTTTCCGCAATGTTACCGGGCAACGAAGAAGTGATCAAACTCTGTCCAAAGTGTAGACAGACTGAAATTTACGAGAAGATCTTTGGCAGTAGCACTTCATCGTGAGCATGCGTTTTAAGCCTCAGGAGTTACTCGCTCATTCTCAGACTTCGCAACAGCTCACCATTCTTATATCGTTAACCGCACAGTACACCTAGTGATGATCCGAACTTGGCGTTAGTAGGATTCGAAGCCATCAGCGTAGTCGTAATAATCGTAGTCATCTTCCTATGGGGGCCACAAAAACTCCCTGAAATGGCTAGATCTATAGGCCTGGCTAAACGCGAGTTCGAGAAAGCATCGAGAGAACTAACGTCACCTTCCACATACACCACGCCCACCACATCAACATCCACACCATCTACCACTGACCCGCTCATAGTGGCGGCAAAATCCCTTGGAATAACCACGGAAGGAAAGACGAAAGAAGAAATCGCTAAAGAAATTGCGGGCCGATCGACTTAGATTATTTTTGCTCAACGACTTTTACTGATTCGAATAACTCCGCATCTGGTACATCTAACACGCGCGTAGCATTTCCGTAGTCCTTCTTGGGAGCCAACTGAAGTAGAACCTTTACTTTTTCCTTCCTAACAATGATCAAATCGTCACGTCCGTTCTTCAATTTGATTCGAAGCTTAGGATACATGTACCTGAACGCTTCTGCGATACATCGTTTTGTTCCGAATATTGCCAGACCTGAAGACAGCTCTCCGAGAATGTTAGATACCAGATAACTAGCTCGTAGTCCAACTGCCAGTCCGGCACAACTACCGCCGTGAGCCTTTGATGCTTTTCGGAGACAGCCCTGCAACTCCTTTGGACGGATTAACCGGCGAACAATGGTGGTTAACTCAACTCCTTGTGATGGAAGCGCAAGTGTCCTGAACCTGGGTTTCGAAGAACGCGCTACAGGTCCTGTTACTGCTAGAACAGGCAGTGGACTCTTCCTTAGCGTACGTTTCAGATCCGCGAGGTTGTTTGCGGTAACGATCTTGTACGCATGTTTTGAAGAATTCGTCGAGAAACCTTCCATGAAGAGAACATCGATTGGTTCAGAACGCAGATTGGAGAGAACATTGCCAAGCTTGGTTTCGCTCGATGTTTTTTTGAAAAGTAACAGTTCGCGTGGCGCGACACCTACGATCAAGCCTGCACCAGCCCGTGCATGTCGCCACGTGTCTTTTCCACGCGTATCCAGATTCAGGCCTCCCTGGTGAATATGCTTTACAATTCCGACATGGAACCCTAGTTTCGTAAGATGAGAAGTAAGATACTCGATAGTGGTCGTTTTGCCGGAACCGCTTGTTCCGACTACGAAGATCATTACTGGACTCTTACGGTGCATAGCAGCGATGTCGCAACCACAGAGTGAGTAAGATCATCGTTTACGGCTTAGGGATTCTTGATACCACTTCATAGCCATCATAGTTTTGCCCATACCCAAAATTGGCAGCAATTGGATTATTGTGTGCTCGATCTCACTTTTTGATGCTCCGGCATGAACGGATTTTTGTACGTGTGTTTTGAAGGCGGTTTCAAGCGTCAGCGATCCTGTAACTGCAATTTTGATCAGTTGAATTTGCTTCTCGCTCAGCGGACCCGCCTGTGCGCACTCCACCCCAAGACTTTCGTGTGCTGACCACACCTTAGGGTATCTCTCGATGAATTGTCGGAGCGTTGAAGGCAGTCGTTTCTTGTCGATCTCTTTCGTAGGCATAATCCCACCGTAGAAGAGTTATCGTTCAGAGCTTAATGTAATTTTATCTATCACCACAGGAACCTGGATAGTGATAGAAAATCAGAAAACCGCATTTTTTTAGAGGTTACGAATCAACGTCTCAGCTCTCTCGAGATCATTGCTTGTGTTGATATTTACAAATGTCAATAGCTGTGGATCCACACGTCGTAAGCGTACCTTTTGCACCTTGACAAGGGTCCTCAGTCGTGAAATTAATTCGAGCATGCTAAACTGACCGTTTTGAAGACAAAACTGAGCCGCGTTTATCGTACTTGATCGACGATATACGGAACAAAGAGGCTCAAGTTCTCCATTCGATGGAATCGCACCATCGGTTCCCAAAGCCGCTTCGAATAGCACACGAATAACTTTAGGTTCTATGAATGGAGTATCGCATGCAGACATAAACGCGTACTCTGTTCGCGTCGCGCGTAGTCCAGAAAGTACTCCAACCATGGGCGATTGACTTTGAATTTCATCTAGAACGACTCTGGCTGGAGGAAGAATCTCGCGAAGTCGTATAGCTGTTGAAGTATCCCTAACTACAATCGTGATTTCCGAAGTGACTTGGGACACCTTCTCGAAGACATGCAAAATCAACTCTTTAGAGCCAAGCTTTCGAAAACACTTATCAGGCAACCTTGCGCTTCTGCCGCCTGCCAGAATAACAGCGCCTAACTCTGATTGCAACTAGACCAGCCCTCCTGCGAGTTGAACGACACCATATACCTCAGGAGCGATATTACTATGCCACTTCTCGTGCCAGATCCGAGGGAGCTCCGGATTCGATCAAACTCGCAGACGATTCTCACGAACCAAGTTTTAATTTACCGAGATCTAAGCGCATTAATTGACCGATTTATGGAACAGCTGAATTCACTTCAATCAAGATTAGAAAAGGTTACTGAAACCTTCCGAAAAACACACCCATCATTTGACGACGCATACACTTCGTATACAATAGAGTATGGAGGAAGTTCAGTTAAAGTCCATGAACCATTCAAAATCAGTCAAACCATAGATCCAGTCACCATAATCCTAGGACGAAACACCCCCCTGACCTATCGCGACTCCAAACGCACATTGACAGGCGGCATGAATTCGATTTCCATTGAACCAAATGAGTCATACATCTTGGGAAGACGTACAATGATGACCGAATCAATGCTCCTCGCTTGGTCAGGAAAAGCAGAAACGGAAATTACACAATACGACAGCCACGTCAGAACCATCCCCTCACGAATTCACGCGGCCATATTCACTGACGGTAAAGACGTATTCTATACGGATCTGGGAAGCTCATCAGGCTCGATATTAGCCGGAGAAACAACCAAACCTGAACCTTTTGTGACCTTATACGCCACACCAAAAGTAGAGGTTCACAAAGTTACGATCGAACCAAAGTACGGACACCGCAGAACTATCTGAAACCACGTCCATTCACATGCCAAACTTACAATCACTTTAGAAGATCGAAAATTAACGCCGCCTTAATGACTGTAGTTTGTGTTACGAGTCCTAGCAACTTCGACTGGTTATCGACTACTGGAATTCGCTGAATACCCGTCTTGATCATCCTCTCAACAATCCAACGTAACGAAGTCGTCTCCTTTGCCTTCACGACGGTCTGAGTCATTAAGTCAGAGACTAACAGGTCCGAAACATTAGCGCCAGCTAAGTCGATATCTCGTTGCGTAATAATTCCGACCAAAATATTATCGGCGTCGACAACTGGAAGGGCCCCGATGTTATGACGGAACATAACAAGACGCGCGCCAGCCACTTTTCTATCTTGCGTGATCGTATGAACGTCTTTAATCATAATGTCCCTTGCAACGATTTCCCGCATCCAAACTCTCTCCTACACCAGAAATTCGCTTCGCACTACTACTTTCTCCCAATCTTCACACTAAGAGTTGATGCAGAGTTTCATTTTTGATAACTGGAACTCGAATCTAATTATCCGTGAAATTCAGTCCATCATGAGGGTTTAGATTGACCTATTAGATTGGAA
>DASQZS010000244.1:0-4737 GCA_035638535.1 Candidatus Acidiferrum sp. | reverse complement strand
GTTGATTATGCTACCTTTTTTCTTCTTTATCAGATGTGGCAGAGCAAATTTTGAAACAAGGAACATACCTTTTAGATTTGTGTCCAGTACGCGGTTCCATTCTTCTTCTGTAGTTTGAATTAGCGGTCGAACTAATTCGATACCGGCATCGTTGCATACTACGTCAATAGTTCCGTAGTTCGCAATGGTTTTGTCGACTAAATTTTGAACATCGAGGCTATTTCGTACGTCAGTTTGAACGAATAGTGCGGCGGTGCGCCCTCTACTTTTGATTCGAGCAAGAGATATCTGATCCTTTTTTATGTCGCCGATTATGACTTGGGCTCCTTCTCTCGCGAAGAGCTCAGCTATTGAACTTCCGATCCCCGAGCAGCCACCCGTCACAATTGCGACCTTATTTTCAAGGTCCATTGTAATCGTCTCTGAAGAAAAATCAGCTAGGGATTTGATTAAACATTCTCGTCCGCCAACCTCGACAGACGCTATTGATCAAACACTAACTTGACTTGGGCTTCTTTGATGGAGATCTCTTCTTCAGGGTAATGTATCCGATTGCGACGATAATGATTGCGATCACTACGGTGACGGCTTCAGGTATCGTGTAGTCTGGCTGCCATGACGCAACTAATGTGTGGGCTTGATCCATCGAGATTGTACCTGTCGAGGAAGACGTGATCAAACTGCCATTTTCGTACCAACCCTGCACAGTAAGCCTTGCACCCAGCATTCCCATCATTCCGGGTAGCGGCGCAGAGTTTGGCGATACTGAGAATGTTGCTGTCGAGTTTGAATCATACCAGCCCGCGCCTGAAGTTACACCAATCGAGCTATTCAACATCAGTGAATGTTGAGTCACATAGAACGCTTCTAAACCGACATCGGACTGAGCGTACACGGAGCGAGTAGGTGACAGTGAGCCATCAGACCAATGATCAAATCGCAATCGTGCTGTATCACTGACGTTAACAAGTGTCGGAACAGAAAGCGAGTGTTGACCTACAGTAAGCGGTGCTCCATCGATAGGACCGGGTAGCTGTGCTATTCCATCGACTGAAACAGATACTGAAAATGGAACCTTCACGAATAGCAGTGGAGTGGGTGTGAAGAAT
Source organism: Candidatus Acidiferrum sp. (assembly GCA_035638535.1). Lineage (GTDB taxonomy): Archaea > Thermoproteota > Bathyarchaeia > 40CM-2-53-6 > 40CM-2-53-6 > FEN-987. Next base: position 3,628 of record DASQZS010000244.1, on the reverse strand, counting down.
ATTTGGAACGGTACACTGCTTCGGGAGTTTTCAACAGGGTTATTGTTCGCATCGAGCAGAACGACGGATAGAGCAAGATTCCAAGCCCCTTGTATCGAATGGTTTCCGAGAATACCCCCGACCTTGATTTGTAGACTTTCGTAACCCGAGGCGTTCTGCAATCTAATTGCGCATAGTGGGTTCAGGCTTGGCTGGTTGACGCATGGGTAAGGTGACGCCGTTGCAATAGCCGAAACTGGAACAGGCGGGGTAACATCCTGGTCAAGAAGCCCGACAATGAGTGTGTAATTCTGTCCTGCGCCAGCGTATGAAACGTTTGCTGACACTAAGATGGGATTCTGACTCGTAATGGGAACATGAATCGGATTAACAAGCTCAATTATGTTCGTCGACTGTGCATGAACATTGGTTGATGATAGAGTAATGATGAATAGGAGAAGGCACATGCAAACAACTATTTTTTTGTTGAACAATTCATTGCAACTCGAATTTTAGGTTCATGACGGAGGGCTCAGAGAAAACGGTTGTGGTGAGACATCAACTTAGATATTCAGCGGATTATGCAGACTCCGTTTTTGAAGTGCGGGTACGCGATCCATTCTCAACGCTTTTAGACAGATGGCAAAAACTGAGGGTCGATGAGGCGGTAGAAGAATCGGATCGCCTGACCGTTCAATAACGGATCCTGAACCATACTGATCAGGCCAATAGTGCGACTTCGGTTCGTTTGCCTCTACGAGTTCATTCGACCAATCTCTTCCAGAATATACGTATCTCTTGCAGGCACACCTAATCTTAGCCACATGTGCTTTTCCACTCCTTTTCATCCGTAATTCACGATTAAGTTACGCCTCACAATTCAATAAAAGGACTGCAAGAATTTCGTTACCCTAGAACTCAGTTCTGGCACTCATGAATCGACATCTTCAAGTAGTGTGTCAACTTCTCGAAGAAAGAGCGCACGATCGTTTGAAAAGAATTTTGGGATGTATCTTTCTCGCGATGCTCATAGCTCAAGGAGCTACAATTGACCTATCCAGTGGAACGGCCTCGTCGGAGTTTCATCAAACTCGCTTAACAAGTCTGGTATCGTATCTCGTAGGTCACTTCAATCCGCAAGCCGGCCTCATTTATGAAAGCGAGGATCAAGGGGTACATTGGCTGAAACGAGTTGAGTTTCCGTTCTATCATTGGCATTATAATCAAACATTTTGGATTTACAGCGACAATCTGTTTGCTATGTACGCATTAGAACCCTGGAGGCCTGACATAGCCAACCTGATCAATGAGACATTCCGACGATATGATCTTCCTTTCTCAAATAGATTCGAAGCCGTTATCGGCGCCCCGATTGGAAATGACAGAACGGCCAGAGATCTAATTATCAGCCAGACGAAGAATTGGGCAATTCTGATAAGGATTCATAATGGAACCTACACGAACCCACTAAATCATTTCGCTGACGAAATGATCTATCAAGCCCTGACCAACTACTATAGCGGATCAATCTATCTCGCGAGAATGTTAGTTCTCTCAGTCTACCGGATGTGGAATGGGACCTGTCTTGTTGATTATGGGGTGACGCAAACGGTACTAGGTCCTCAGAATGCGCCATCAGATATTCAATTCTGCATGAATATGAAATTGGCTTTGCTTCTCTACGCATGTGAAGTTATAGGGGTAAAATTACCCAACTTTACTGAGCTCGTAGAACATCTTTGGAATATGCAAAAGGAGAATGGTGGCATTACAACGTTGAGTACTGGACATGGCATTCCTACAGGATCTGCTAATGCAGAAACGTCAGCACTTACGCTCTTGCTTTACAATATGAAGCTTATCGAACGGCTCTCAGATATGGGAAATCGGTTTCTGTTTTTTTATGACTCTTTGATTGGAACGCTGATTCAGACGTGGGCGAGTTCATCGAGGCGTTTTTCGATTTCGGTTAATTTCTTGTGATGAGCGAAGAGGATTGACATAATTAACGGAACTTCTTTCACCGGTGATGTTAAGGAGCTGGCTGCTGATGCGTACAGTTTACATTGTCTTAATAGGTCATCAAAAATCAGTTTATCTTCCAGGCGAAGCGTTTCTCTAAACTTCTTCAGTCTCTCAACTTCAGCTTCAACAATCATGCGCCATGGAAGTATGGTGCGTCCCATTCTGCTCAACTCCAGGGCGTTGCTAGAAAGCTGTGGTTTTGAGATAGAGAGCAAGCTAACCTGAACAGTGAGTTAAGTGAAAGTGATAGAAGTTATGGAGTCTTGCTTTGGTTTTTGGTCAGCTCGGCTCGCAGCTCGGCGTACGCAATTTTCATTTCTTGTACGCTGGTTTCATCTTCGAGTGTAGTGACGTCACCGATCACCTTGTCTTCTACAACGGCTTTGATTACTCTTCTCATGATTTTTGCGCTACGTGTTTTTGGTAGTTTGGCGACGAAATAGATTGCGTCTGGCACAGCGATGGGTCCCATGGTTTTTCTAACGTGATTTGATAATTCTTTTCTCAGCTCTGCACTTGGTTCATAATTTGGTTTGAGCACAACGAAAGCGACGGGGACTTCCATTTTGACTGGGTCCGATTTGCCGATCACTGCTGATTCGGCTACGGCCGGGTGTGAGATCAGCGAATCCTCTAATTCTACTGTTCCAATCCTATGCCCAGCTACCTTCAAAACCTCATCTGCGCGGCCCAAAAGCCAGAAGTAACCGTCATTGTCCTTCATACAGTAGTCTCCAGCATAGTAGACGTTTGGGAATCTGGTGTAGTAGACTTGTTTGAATTTTTCAGGGTCGTTCCAAAGCATCATCATTTCGCCTGGCCACGGACGTTTGATAACAAGGTACCCTTTCTCGCCCATTTTGGCTGGAGTGCCGTCTTCTAGATAGATGTCAGCGTCAACGCCTGGCATTGGGAATGTAGCTGAGCCAGCCTTCAGAGGAATCTTTGCTAGACCTGGTTGAGGGCTGATCAGCATGCCACCTCCCTCAGTCTGCCAATACGTGTCGACAATCTGACATCTTTCTTGTCCAATATTCTTGAAGAACCAGTACCAGGCTTCGGGATTAATCGGTTCCCCCACCGATCCGAGCAATCTTAACGAAGACAGATTATGCTTGGCAGCCCATTGGTCACCGAACTTCATATGCATCCTTATGGCGGTTGGACTGGTGTATGCGATTGTGACTTTGTAGTTTTCGATCAGGCTCCACCATCTGTCTGCTTCTGGGTAATCGGGAACACCTTCAAACATTAGAGAGGTAACGCCCGAGAGCAGTGGGCCATATACGATGTAAGTGTGACCGGTGATCCAACCGATATCAGCAGTGCACCAATAAACATCGTTTCCGTTGACATCGAAGACTGCTTTTTGCGTGTAGTAGGCATAGGTCATGTATCCTCCGGTTCCGTGAGTTGTTCCCTTTGGTTTCCCAGTAGTTCCTGATGTATACAGAATGAAAGCCGGGTGTGTTCCTTCGACCTGTTTCGGTTCGACATACTTCTCTGCTGAACTCATGAGCTCGTGATACCAGAAGTCGCGATTCGGTTGCATGACCACCGGATTATTGGTTCGCCTGACGACCACGACTTTTTCTATTCCCGTTGATAGCTTGATTGCTTCATC
>DASQZS010000243.1:0-4778 GCA_035638535.1 Candidatus Acidiferrum sp. | reverse complement strand
CGACGAGATCATCGCATCAGCAAATATGATCAGTTATGCAGTAGAAAACCTACCAGACGGACCGATTAAGGTCAAGATTCCCCCAGTCATCCCTGCCGGAGAGCATTCGTCGCGCTGCGAAGCGCCTCGTGGAGAAATATTCTACTACGTAAAATCCACCGGTGGTCGTACACCCGATCGGGTGAAGTCACGCCAGCCAACCCTAGCAAACCTACCCTTAGCTTTGGAGATTCTGAAAGGGCAAACGCTCGCGGACGTACCGGTAGTGCTCACCGCAATCGACCCATGCTTTGGCTGCATGGATCGAATGTCATTTCTCGATACTGAGAAAAATAAGCAATGGACATGGTCGGGCGAGCAACTCCGACAGTACGGCATCAACTACCACTTTCCCGATAGGAAAGACAAAGCATGATACTTGAGATACTGGAAGCAATCATCTTCCCGGGAGCACTCTATACGATCGGAATGGGTTTCCTCTTTGATTGGTTAGATCGAAAGACCTCAGCAAGAATGCAGGGTCGAATCGGCCCAATGATCGCAGGCCCTTATGGAACACTCCAACCGCTCGCAGATTTCCTTAAACTTCTCTTCAAAGAAGAAATAATTCCTTCCCACGCCGATAAGCTAGTTTTCCTATTTGCACCAGCATTATTCTTCATGGCACCGATCCTATCGATGCTCTTCATTCCGATCATAAGCCCAAGCTCAATTGCAGGTTTCCAGTTCGACATCCTCGCAATTCTCTTCTTGCTCGGATTCTCAGCATTCGTGGTCTCGATACTAAGTTTCAGTTCCGCAAGCAGCTTCACAACTGTTGCTACCGGAAGACTGGTCCTGCAATACGTAAGCTACGAGATCCCGTTAGTCCTCTCCATAATCGCAGCCGCGTTGTGCTCTAGGAGCCTCTCGGTGGAAGGAGTTGTCGGAGCACAGACTAGAATATGGAATGTATTCCTCGCACCGATCGCCTTCTGCGTATTCATAGTCGCCATGATGGCGGAACTCGAGAAAGCCCCGTTCGATATTCCTAGCGCTAAGACAGAAATCGTTGGAGGTTGGCTAACAGAGTTTTCAGGCCGAGCTCTAGCCTTCCTCAAGTTGACTAAAGAAGTAAGTTATGTGTTCGGTTGTGCACTGGCTGTTTCACTGTTCCTAGGCGGGCCGTTGGGTCCGATCTTGAACTTTGGAGTTCCAGTCTCCGTACTTTATTTCATCTACTTCACAGTAAAAATTCTAGGAGTGGGGTTCGTAATATTTGTCCTCAAGACCTCGCTTACACGAATAAAAATCGGTCAAGCTACTCAGCTGTTCTGGAAAATTCTTACTCCGCTAAGTCTTTGCCAAATTCTCCTCATTTTAATTCTTATCCAAGGAGGTTTGATCGTTGCCACATAGGAAAGTAGGCGCCGCAATCCCTGAAATGATACGAGTAATGTTAGAGAAGCCTACAACGGAGGCTTATCCGTACGAGAAAATCGTATTGCCCGACCGCTTCCGAGGCAAACTGGACATCGACCCTGAAAAGTGCACCGGATGTTCAGTTTGCGCATTAGTTTGCCCTGCAAGCGTCATAACCATGATTGACCTTGGGAAGCGCAAGGTAGGTGACCGTGAATTGCCGGTGAAGCGGCCGGTCTTTGAACTTGCCTCCTGCATTTTCTGCGGCGAATGCGTGGACAACTGTGCATTCAAAGCATTGGAGATGTCGAAACAATTCGAACTTGCCACTCCGAATAGAGACAGCTTGACGATGAGGAAGGCGCTACCAAAGTGAGCTATGAACTGACCTTCATTCTCGGATCTATGCTCGTAAGTGTAACGATTGTTGCGTTAGTCGTGCGAAAACTAATCTGGTCACTAATTATGCTATTCTATGCCAGCATAATGTTCGGATTGATCCTGATAGCCGATGGGGCCTCTTTCGCCGGTCTCTTTCATATTGTAACCTTCTCAGGCGCTATCTCTGTTCTGTTCATGGTCATAATGATGATCGTCGGCAACCAAGCATCAACACAAGTCGACAAGCTTGGTAAATCGTCGGCCGTCGGAATCATAATAACTGCGCTGGCCGCGGTTCCTCTAATTCTGATCGTGTCGAATTTTACACCACTCCCAAATCGAATCAGCGAACAGCTACAACTTTCAGGGATCCAGAACCCTCCTACGGATCCGCTATCGTTCATGTGGACAATGCGATCTTGGGACCTTATTCTGATCACGATCTTAGTCGCTGGTGCGATGCTTGGAATTGTCAATTTGTTCTCGCGCGAACGTGGAGTTGAAAAATGATCGAATCACAAATGCTGCAGGTTTTTGCGGCATTTCTGTTCTTTTCGGGCTTTGGCGCAATCGTCACCACGAAAAACCTAGTGAAGATGATTATGGGTTTTCAAGTCATGGTGTGGGGGGTCAACCTATCGCTATTTGCTAGCGGTTTGATTTCTGGTGTACCATCACAGTTCTCAACGTCCCTGATTGTGATTTCTATTTCTATCGGAGCAAGTGTTGAGGCACTTGCTCTTTCATTCGTCATCGTAGTGTTCCGTAGATTTGGAACTCTAAATCCTTGGGAAATAAGGAGACTGGCGCATTGAACTCATTCTATGCTGAATGGTTGGTCTGGGCCCTACCGCTACTCTCGATTCCTCTTGTTCTAGCCCTCTCAGGCCATCCTAAGATTCGGAACTGGTTCGCTACTGCTATTGTAGGTATCTCACTTCTACTTTCTCTGACACTGCTGATCGAAGTATTGAATGGGCAGACAATCGTATCATCAGTTTCGTGGCTACCGGCTTATGGTTTTCAGGTAACCGAATACGTTGACGGACTCGCTGCATTACTGATCGTTATAGTCAATTCACTTGGATTTCTAATCGTACTCTACTCGCAGGGATACATGGAACACGAGAACGGACTTCCAAGATACTACTGTCTTGTGTTGCTTTTCATCGGAGCTATGTCCGGGCTAGTAATCGCTGGCAATTTCCTTCAACTGTATACCTTTTGGGAGATCGTGGGTATTTGTTCCGCATTTCTAATAGCCTTCTGGTACGACAAACCAGAGGCTGTCAATGCTGGACTGAAGGCATTCTTGGTAACAAGAGTTGGCGACGCAGCTCTTCTAATCGGATTTGTCTGGCTGTATACGACTACGGGTAGTGTCGATTTTCAGAAACTAGCCACGATGTCGACGCACGGATCTATACCTGCAACGATCCTAACGTCCGTGGGGTTACTTGTTCTCTTGGGCGCGATGGGCAAGTCAGCGCAAGTGCCACTTCATGTTTGGCTACCGGATGCAATGGAGGGACCGACAACGGTTAGTGCCCTGATCCATGCAGCAACCATGGTGAATGCTGGAGTTTACTTGATCGCTAGAACTTTTCCTATTTTCTCAAGCAGCCAGACCTGGCTGACATCTGTGGGATGGGTTGGAGTAATCTCCGCTCTGCTTGCAGCAAGTCTTGCTACGGTCACCACTGATATCAAGCGAGTATTGGCTTACTCAACAATCAGTCAGCTCGGTTTGATGTTTGCCGCCCTTGGAATCGGCACATCAGGCGGTTGGTTCGCTTCTCAATTTCACTTAATGAGCCAAGCTTACTTCAAGGCACTTGGATTCCTGGCGGCCGGCTCTGTGATCCACATGCTAGGCACCCGCAATATGGATGAGATGGGCGGATTGCGTAAACGTATGCCGCTCACATTCGTAGCCTTCCTGTTTGCTACCCTTGCGCTCGTAGGAATACCTCCCTTCGTTGGATTCTGGAGCAAGGACCTAATTGTCACTGAGCTCTCATTAGCTCACCTGAACATTCAGGTCCTACTGATCCTCGTCACAACGATCATGACGTCATATTACATGTTCCGTGCGTTATTCAAGACCTTCTTGGGTCCTGAGTGCAAGCTTGCACAGGAAAAGGATCTACACGAATCACCATGGACCATGACACTTCCGCTAATGATCCTAAGCGTCGCAGTGCTTGGGTTAGGTTTCATGGAGATACCTGTCGCGGATCTGCTCAAACAGTCAACGGACATTGTCTTCGAATTACCGATCATCGCATCGGCTCTTTTCGCAATTTTAATCGGATTCATACCATCCTATTTCGTTTTCTACTTGAATCGCCCGAATCCTTCAGCCATACTCCAAAGCCACCCTGCACTAGCAATGATAAGAAAGGGCATGCTCGCAGGCTATGGCTTCGACGCGCTCTACTCTAGAATCTTCGTACGACCATACCTCAGAATCTCAAATTCCATCAGGAGAATTCAGACAGGAATCATCGCTGAAAACCTTTGGCCGATTCTAGCACTAATTGCGATCCTGGCATTTTGGGTGTTGTTGAACCTATGATGGATCAGATTACGCCATTACTCATGTTTGCGCCGTGTTTCATAGGCGCGTTCGCCGTATTAGCACTTGACATAATTCTTAGGAGAAGAGTTGGAAGACGCTCGGTCGTAAGCAGCGTGACTGGCCTAGCAACCCTCACCGCGGTCACCTTAAACAATTGGGTTCAGGCTTCTGAAGTCTTCTCAACAGGGAAGCCTCTCATAATACAACTAGAACCGAGCTTACTAGCAACGACCTTCACAATAACCAGGCTAAGCATATACATTTCATCAATCGCTCTCATGTTGACTATCCTCGTTACCATCTATGCATCCGTCTACATGTCGCAGGAGGACAACGTGGCCCTTTTCCAAGCCCTAATCTTGTTACTCTACTTGGCCATTTACACAATTACAATCGCAGGTGATCTTCTCACATT
>DASQZS010000242.1:0-10718 GCA_035638535.1 Candidatus Acidiferrum sp. | reverse complement strand
GGAAGGATGAAGATGACGCTCCTTGACATCGACGATCTCACGATCCGGTACTCGACAGGGCACGATACGATCACTGCAGTCGACTCGGTAAGCCTTGAGGTAGGCGAGAATGAATTTCTGGGAGTGGTAGGCGAGTCAGGGTGCGGCAAAAGTACTCTTGGGCTTTCAATCATCGGGCTTCTCCCACCTAATTCACAAGTCCAGGGATCTATGATCTACAAAGAGACGAACCTTGCGAAACTGGACCAAAACGCGATGAAGAGATATCGTGGCACAGAGATAGCCATGATATTCCAAGAACCACTTACGAGCCTGAACCCAGTATACAGAGTGGAGGATCAGATCGCAGAGGCGGTGGTGGTCAGAAAAATAAGGAAGGAATCTGGCGAGAAAGTAACTGGAGAGATAATGCAAAAGGTCTACAAAACAAAAGGCATCCACATTCCCTCACGAGTTCCGTCTCTGAGAAGAAGAATCTCTCAAGAGCTAAGGGATGAAGTGACTCATTGGTTAAATCTTGTCAGGATAGCGGACCCGGAGCAGGTTCTCGAGCGTTATCCATTCGAGCTTTCCGGTGGGATGCGCCAAAGGGTAATGATCGCAATGGCACTATCTCAGGAGCCCGCATTGCTGATAGCAGACGAACCCACCACGGCCCTTGACGTCACGACACAGGCACAGGTACTCAAACTGATGCGAGAGCCAATGGACAAAGTCAACACCAGCATCATCTTGGTGACACACGACCTTGCAGTCGCGAGCCAAGTGGCCGATAGAGTCGTGGTGATGTACGCGGGACAGATAGCAGAGGACGCTGAGGTCCACGACTTCTTCTCTAGACCAATGCACCCATACGCAAAAGCCCTACTGAACTGCATTCCGAACGGAACCAAGAACGACTCAACCCTCAGTGCTATACCAGGTTCGGTTCCCGACATGATGAACCCCCACCACGGTTGCCAATTCGCGCCCCGGTGTCCACATGTGATGGACAAATGTAACATGACTCAACCTGGGCTAATCGCCGATCAGAAAAATCACAAGGTCGCTTGTTTCCTATATGATAACCCAGCCAGCGATTTGATCTAATATGGCAAACGAAGCGATTCTAAAGACAGTTAATCTGAAAAAATACTTCCCCGTTGGGGCCGGATTCAACCCATTTAGAAGTGACGGACAGAGGTATGTTCACGCGGTTGATGATGTCTCGCTTTCGATTCCAAGAGGAAATACCGTCGCAGTCGTTGGCGAGTCAGGGTGCGGCAAAAGTACACTCGCGAGAACCGTTATTTTACTGACCGAACCCACTAGCGGAGAGGTTTACTTCGACGGAAAAAGGATTGACGGCGCACGCGCCAATCCGAAGGAGGTGTATCGCAACATGCAAATGGTCTTTCAGGATCCCGACTCGAGTCTCGACCCGAAGATGGCAATAACCAGGTCGATTGGCGAACCTCTCCGAGAACTGATGAACTACTCCGACGCTGAGATCAAAAGTATCGTCAGAGAGAGCCTTCTATCTGTTGGACTACCTCCAGACTTCGAGAGGTTCCCGAGACAACTTAGCGGTGGACAAAAGCAGAGGGTAGCGATCGCGAGGGCAATCTCTACTCATCCCAAGCTGGTAATACTTGACGAACCGACAAGCGCCCTCGACGCCTCCGTACAAGCGCAGATTCTAACACTTCTCGTTGAACTTCAGAAGAAATTCGACCTCTCGTACATGCTGATTACCCACAACATTGCAGTGGCTAAGTATCTAGCCGACACGGTAGCTGTAATGTACTCGGGTAAGGTGGTCGAGTATGGCCCAACTCTAACGGTCATCGACAGACCAAGACATCCCTATACTATGGCTCTAATTCGTTCGGCCCCGATTCCGGACCCATGGAACAGAAACCTACTCCAAACTGAGATAAGAGGGGAAGTACCCAGCGCAATCAATCCGCCTTCAGGGTGTAGGTTCAACCCCCGCTGCCCCTATGCTGAAGCGATATGCTCGCAACAGACCCCGACACTAGAGGAGATATCTCCTTCGCACTTCGTCGCCTGCCACTTCACCGACAAGACCGCCGATGTCACCTAGTGCTAGATTCTATTTCGTCGACAGCCCAGAGGTCCTTCCTTAGAGGGACGACGATGGCTGAGAGCATGAGTATGCCGATCGACCCAACCGCTAAAGCATTCTGGGTGATCCAGGACTTCAAGTCCGGATTACCTCTACTCGGTATATATTATTGAGCGCCATGATTACTTCTCCGCGTCGAGACTCATTGAAGCTTTGCATCATCTACAGAGTTGCTTATGCCACAAGCAGTCGCCGCGGTTAGTAAAATCCGGCAGTGAGTCCTCCATCTACGAATAGTATATGTCCGTTGACGTAGCGGGCGTCGTCACTCGCCAAGAACAGAGCGCCAAGCGCGATATCTTCTGGACTGGCCACTCGCCCCATCGGTATTTTTGTAAGTAGAAATTGTTCCGCTGCTTTCGGATCTGGTGCGGTCTTGATTGTAGCTTCCCATTGAGGCGTCCGCGTTTCTCCTGGGACTAGCCCGTTCACTCGTATGTTGAACTTCGCATAATCGAGGCACATTGCTCTCGTAAGCTCGCGAAGCCCTCCTTTTGCTGTTCCGTAAGCCTCACAGTTTTGATAGTTCATGTAGGCATTGGTGGTGACGGTGTTGATGATCGATCCTCCGCCATTCTTTATCATTATAGGAATGGCGCGTTTAGAAACAAGGAATGTGCCTCGTAGATTCAGATTGATTAGTCTATCCCACTCTTGCTCACTGTCATCAATCACGTTGTCCTTCATCTCTCTCTGCCATCCACCAACGTTATTGTGGAGGATGTCTATCTTGCCATATTTCGCGACAATTGCATTGACCATGGATTCAACTTCCTTCAGTTTGGTGACGTCAGCCGCAAAAAATGCGGCTTCACCTCCACTCTGTTGGATTAAGCGTACAGTCTCCTGCCCCCCCTTCTGGTCGACATCGTTAACCGCTATTTTCGCACCTTCTTTCGAGAAGAGCTGCGCAGTTGCTCGTCCAATGCCGGAGCCTGACCCCGTAATCAATGCAACCTTTCCTTGAAGCCGATTCAACTATATGACCAACCCACTCTCTAACTGTTAAATAATTAAAGGTCTGGTCCGATTTTCAAAGAAAAGCATAGCTCGAACGGGCTCGAAAGGCGTTAAGTGTGATGGTTTAGTTTCGTGTCGTTCGATTATCTAATACGACCATGAAGCGTTCTACTGCAGTAAACGTATAAGGATCCGGAATAGTTTCTGAGTTCTCGTCCGAAGTATTGTTCGGACCAACTACCGAACCCATTACTTAGGACCGAACAAGCGTTTGTGGGTCGGCTTACACGTAGGCTTTCCAGTACTTTACGCTCTCTACTATATCCTGGACGACTTGGTCATCATTTTGTTCGAACGCGGGAATCGCCTCAAGGTACAAGTAGGTTTTGCCGGCTCTAGCTTTGTCTAAGGAAGATATGACCTTCTCGCCATCGATGATCCCGACCTTGTTGTAGTCCTTTGTAAAAGGCCAATGCCTATCTCCTTTCCCATCCGTCTGCTGAAGATGAACACACGGAGAAGATGATCCAAGTTCGCTTAACCAGCTATACGGATCACGATCACGGGGGTCAGTGGCGTTTGGATTGCACGCATGACCAACATCAATACAAAGTTGGATAGGGATCGCTGATGTCTTGTTTATTCGAGTCAGGAGAGTTCTCGCCTCTGGAATAGAGGAAGGTGGCTCTCTTGAGACGGGCATAGGCTCCCATAGGATGGTCTTCAACCCACAGTCCTTTCCCATGCGGGATAATGATACAAGTCGCTCGATGAGTTCTGAGAGAAGGCTTTCTTTCCGTTGCGGATCGTTGAAATCTTTCTGTGAGAAGGCTCCCATATGTCCGCCTAAGGTTTCCGCGCCGAGCGTTTTAGCAATAGTTGCTCCTTTCGAATACCAATCGAACGCGTTTTTCCGCATTAGCGAAGCCGGATGCAACATGTGATTGGTTGCGTATGCAAGCAGACCAGTGAAGCAACTCTGAATTGTTACGCCATAGTTCTTACAGCTATCATTTGTTTTTGAGATAATATCTTTCAATGTGGCGTCGTCCGTCATAACTGGATCGAGAAGATCAAGCGAGAATTGAATTAGATTAACGTCCATTTTCGTGGCGGCAATTTCAACCCAAACCTCAGGTTCAACGAATCTCTTCATCGCCCAGACATTATTTAATCCAAATAAGTAATCACTCAAACTAAGGGCCTGCATTCATTACCGTTTTGTCTTCTCGACGAAGTGGCATGCAACGGTATGCTTAGGGGCTAACTGTTCAAGTCTAGGTTCTTCAACACCGCAGATCGTTTCCGCATAGGGACAGCGTGGGTGAAATCTACATCCAGCTGGCGGGTCAACTACGCTTGGCACCTCTCCCCTGAGCTCTACGTCAAGCATAGTCTTGTGGCGTGGATTGGCTATCGGAGCGGATGCGATAAGGGCTAGAGTGTATGGGTGTCTTGGTTCACTTATTATCGACTTAGCTGGGCCTTGCTCAACAATCTTCCCCGCGTACATCACGTAGATTCTATCCGCTAGGTACTCTGCCACGGCTATGTTGTGAGTGATGATGAGATAGCTGATTGAGTATCTCTCTTGTAGTTCTATCAAGAGATTGAGTATCTGCGCTTGTACGGAGGCGTCGAGGGCGCTTGTCGGTTCGTCAAGTATTACCAGCTTGGGTTCAGTAACCAATGCTCGTGCAATACTCACTCGCTGTTTTTGGCCACCGCTGAGTTGCTTTGGTAATCTGTGGAGGAAGTCTTCTGCAAGCCCAACAGCTTGTATTACTTCGGTTACTTTGCGCCGTCTGTCATCGCTACTCAATTGAGTTAACTCAATCAACGGCTCGTTGAGGGTGTCGATGATTTTCATTCGAGGATCGAGAGACGACTCATAATCTTGGAACACTATCTGGGCATGCTTGAATCGTTCTTTCTGATTTGATTTGGGTGCCAAAAGTTCCTTTCCATTCAACTTTATCGATCCGCCCGTCGACTTCGTTAACCCTACTATTGTCCGCGCGAGAGTTGTCTTGCCGCAACCGCTCTCGCCAACTATCCCTACAGTCTCGCGTCTTCTGACTACTAGTGATACGTTGTCGACCGCTTTGACGTATCCGCTCTTAATTTTGGCGAAAGGCGCGTGTGCTTTTCCTCTCGATTTGAAGTAGGTCTTGAGCTCTGTCACTTCCAGCAGGGATTCAGGGTTGCTCTCATTTGTCATAGAGGTGGCAAGCAACTCGATGCTTCTCCTTCACTGAGCTTAACTTGGGCTTCTCCTTGTTGCATCGTTCCATCGCGAAAGGGCACCGAGATGCAAATTTGCATCCAGCTATCGCTAATCTGAGATCTGGGACGTTTCCGCGTATAGGCTTCAGTCTACTCACTTCCTTGGGTGCCGTTGGTACACAGGACAATAGGCCCTGTGTGTATGGATGGAGTGGTTCGGAGAAGAGTTCTAATACATCAGTTTCTTCGACGACTTCGCCGCCGTACATCACAGCGATCGTATCTGCAACTTGTGAGGCGACAGCTAAGTCATGAGTGATTAGCAGGATTGATGTTTTCGCATCGTCCATTAGGTTTCTCATTAACTTCAGGACTTGCGCTTGCGTAGTCACATCAAGCGCCGTAGTCGGTTCGTCGGCAATGAGGAGTGATGGTCTCTGTGCAAGTGACATTGCGATCATGACTCTCTGCCGCATCCCTCCGCTCAGCTCGAATGGATATCGGTTAGCAACTTCTTCTGGGTCCGGAATGAGAACCTTATTCAAAACGGAAATAACTTCCTTCATCCTCCCTGGATCATCGGTACCGTGATCCTTGCCAGGTTCCCCAAGGCCTTTCGCACGCTCCTCCCTAACGGATATTGCTTCTTCGATTTGTGTATGGATTTTTTTCGTCGGGTTAAGCGAGCTCATAGGTTCTTGGAATATCATGGCAATCTCTGTACCACGAAAGAGTCGAATCTGTTCTCGATCTAATTTTACAAGATCTGTTCCCTTATACAGCACTCTGCCATGCGTGTATTTTGCGGGAGGCATTGGCAGCAGCTTGATTATTGACAACCCGAATGTCGACTTCCCGCATCCACTTTCACCGACGATTGCAATCAACTTGCTTGCTTCTACTGAAAGCGACATGGAGTCGAGCGCGTGCACTGTTCCAGTCTTAGAGACGTAGTCTACAGATAGATCGGTTACATCAAGAAGTGATGTCAACTCGGCTCCCCTGCGCTGGGGTTGCCACAGTTCGTAAACTTGTTCTTATCCTTAAACCTAAATTCAGAAAATGGAAACACGCATATGGCTTTATACGGTTGAGGCCTTGGCCTGAGATAGCATTAACCTCGTTATGAGATCATCGCGGCGAGGATGAGGGACCAATGGAATTACTTACTTACTTTCTGCGGCGGCTCGCTCTGACAATCATGGTTCTATTCACCTTGCTGCTGATGACTTTCATTCTAACTCATGCGATATCAAGTAATCCGCTCGTCGCATGGTTAGGTAGATCTGCGAGCCTTCATCCAGAATTGGCTGCCCTTTACGCAGAGAAATATCACCTCAACGACCCCATCTACGTGCAGTTCGGCTACTATGTTTGGGGCGTGATCAACGGGAATCTCGGTTTTTCAGCGGTTAGGGGTCAACTAGTGTCGGCCGCGATCATTCAGACTCTTCCGAATACTTTGCAGATAGTGTTCTTTGCTATACTCATAAGCCTCGGACTCGGTCTTCCCTTGGGAATCCTTTCAGCGCGCTATAGCGGTCGGTATGCGGATAATACGATACGCGCATTTTATTTGGCTGGAATCTCCTCGCCGGCGTTTTTCACAGCAATTTTATTGATGTTGGCCTTCTCGTTTTTCCTGCATCTACTGCCTACTGGCGGACTGATTAGCCCGGACATCATTAGACCGAGAGCGATAACGAATTTTCCACTTATCGACGCAATCTTGTCGGGAGATACTACTGCTGCATCTGACGAATTGGCGCACTTGTTGATGCCGAGCTTAGCTCTTGCTCTCACTGTCTTTGGATTCTTAGTTAGGGTTCTTAGAAATTCAATGCTTGAGGTAATGCAAACGAATTATGTTAGAACCGCAAGGGCCAAAGGATTAACGGAGAATGATGTTTTTGTTAAACACGCGTTGAAAAATTCGCTGATGCCTGTCGTAACCTTGATCGGGCTAATGGTGACCTGGCTTGTCACCTCAAGTCTGTTCGTGGAAACCGTATTCAGCTATCCAGGCATGGGTCAGTTAGTTGTGCAAGCGTTATCGGCCCTTGACTATCCGATTATCTTAGGAGCTACAATCGTTTTTGCGCTAATCATCTTTACAGCTAATTTCTGCGCTGACATAGTGTACGCTGTCATTAACCCTGAAATAAGGTTGGGCGGATGATGGCTCAAGACCGATTGAAGCCTTTACGTTCAATCTTTTCAAGCAAGAGTGGAACCTTTGGATCCATTATAATTTTGACCCTCTTCGGAACAGCTCTTGCGGTGGCAATTTTTGGCAAGTCACTAGTGCCCTATGACCCTATTCAACAAGATGTGGGACCTATTTTGGGCGCGCCGAGTATGGCCCATCTCTTCGGGACAGATCAGTTAGGTAGAGACGTGTTTAGCAGAGTCGTCTACGCTTCAGTTAATGATGCATATGTCAGTGTAGTCGTGATTGGTGCCTCACTCGTCATCGGCGCACTAATAGGGTCATATGCCGGTTTTCGTGGAGGAAAAATTGATGATGTATTGATGAGGATTACAGACTCGTTTTTCGCCTTGCCATCCTTACTCTTGGCGATGGCGATCGCGGTGGCTCTTGGGCCAGGCGTTATACACATGATGTATGCCCTGATAGTGGTCTGGTGGCCATCATATGCTAGGATGTTTAGGGCAGAGGCTCTCCGAATATCTAGGCTCGGATTCGTAGAAGCGTCAAAAGCTTGCGGGACGCGAACTTGGAGAATACTTGCGAGGCATGTGGTTCCAAATTCTCTAACGACCATGATACTTTATGCGACTCTGGACATAGGTACGGTGATCATCGTCTATTCTGGGTTGAGTTACCTAGGGCTATCCGTTGCACCTCCCTCGCCTGACTGGGGAGAGATGGTGGCTGAGTATCAAAGCTTCATGGTCACGGCGCCTTGGTTACCGATTTTCCCTGGACTGGTAATTGCTCTTATGGTCATCGGATTCAGCCTCTTCGGAGACGGCTTAAGAGATATCCTAGAGTCCACCCGCTAGTGTTCACGGCCACTTGCTACTTACAGCCTGCCGATTACACGGGCTTGACTGCATAATACACGGGTTCGGCCGCGTAATAGAGAGTGAAATTACACAGGCTTAACTGCGTAATTTACAGGTGTGACTGCGAAAGAGAGAGGGGGGGTGAGCGAGTATACGTCTAGCGCGGTTCCTCGGAACACTATTGTGTTGAACGGCGGGACGTCTGTTACCCCTTGGTAATTCGGATCATAGTACATGTATGCTATGGAGTTCTTGTTCCATACATATGAACCGTCGATTACGAGGAGATACGTTTCACCAAGCCACACATATGGTGCATCGATGTAGATCTGCTGCTGTGCCTTCGCCAAAGCGTTTATGATTTGAGTTTCATTATTCGTTTCACCCATCAACGCGACTCCTTGATCGACAATCGGATTACTATATATCGCCTGGTTCCCCCAAAGCGAATAGGAGGACACAAACGCAACCCAATAGTCGGCCGGCGAAACGAAGTCCGGTGAATAGGCGAGTGGTTCCCACATCGACATCATAGGAACAGTCTGAGCATTTTGGACGTTGTATTGATAGCCTCCGAACATTCCATTAAGAACGGACAGCGGTTGTGATTCAATTTTAATCTGTATACCGATCTGAGCGAGGTCTTGTTGCACTACTTGCGCTATCGCACTCTGATAACCAGAACCAGCCAATATTATGAAAGTTATAGGAGGCAACCCTTGCCCATTTGGAAACCCAGCTGTCGCCAAATAATTCATGGCTTCTGTAAGATTATAATCATACAGGGGAGTGTTTCCCGGATTATAGTAAGCACCGTAGTTGCGCGTCTCCGGACCCACAGTCCGAGTTCCTTGTCCTAGAAACGCTTTCTGAATGACGTCTGTGTAGTTTATGGCGTGCACTATCGCCCTTCGAACATCCGTAATATTCAGAGGGAATACATGAGTGTTCATGGCGATAGCGTTGATTGTGGCAGGAACAGGGTTAGCAGCGTACGCGTAATTGGTATTGTTAACTACTGCTGCCCAATCCTCTCTTGTGATCGCGGCAAGCTGGCACTGCCCAGTCGAAAGATCTGTATACCGTGTAATATCCGTAGGCTTGTATTGGATCACAACGTTATCTACTTGACCTGGGGCGATCGCTGGATTTGCTAATATTTCATCCGTAGTCAGATTCTTACCCCAGTAGTAGGGGTTTCTCGTGAAGGAAACATGAGAGCTGAGTACCACCTCCGTAACCATGTAAGGCCCAGTTCCAGGAATCGGATTCAATGTGAAGTAAGGGTTGAAAGCCGCCGGAGTCCCCACACCACCATTCTGCAGTACATAAGTTCCATCCCAAATTTGACCCTCCCATCCGGTCAGGATTCCAAGCATCCAAAGGTAAGGCACACTCAGCCGGAAGACGATCGTGTTCGGACCTTCAACGTATATCGGCCAGGTCGTATTTTGCATCATGGCTAAGGCTTGCCCGCTTGGATTCGCAAGTCCACTCTGCGCAATCATAGCATATGTTGCGGGACCAAACTTGACTGCGCTCGTATTGAATAAGCTCAGTCCAGCGAGAAAGGTGCTGGAGTTTCCTGCAAGATAATACCAGCTATACATTTCGAACCATACAACGTAAGCATTGAACGGGTCTCCGTTACTAAATTGAACACCATTCCTCAGATTGAACGTAAGCGTCTTGCCATCTGGCGATACTGTCCAATTAGTAGCAAGATCAGGTACAAACTGAATACGCCCAACCCTATACTGCGCTGTTAGATTAGCGGCAATCAAGGATTGGTACGAAGCAGTTTCCATCCAGTCGGGAGCAGGCATGTATTGGAGCGCGTAAAGAATATTCATGCCTTGTCCTGGGAAGTTAAGGTCGTCGATGACGAGCGTGCTAGGAATCGCCGCGGGTGCTACAGAAGACGTGGAGGAAAGATAAGTAGACGTAGTAGATGACATTGATGCCATGTATGATTGAGCACCAAAATACGCTACGACGACAACAACAATTACAATAATTCCAAGCAGTACTTTGTTCTTCTGCAACTTTCTTCGAATCGTAGGGCGGGTAACTATCTCAATAAAAATTTATGGACTCATTAGCTGATGTGAAATCAGCACAGATACGAATTAACTAATCATCCGAACGGCAGCCCAAAACCTTTGACGTCTTCGCTCCGTTCGGGACTAAATATCCGAACCAACGCAAAACTGCAGCAAATAATACTCGTAACTTTATCCTACGGTTGGAGTTGCTTCTATCAAGTGTTCGCTCAAGACGTGATGTTCTTATTGCATGAGAAAAAGAGCACGCTTCTTCTCTTGAGAGGATGTTCAAGTTGACTCTGCATAAGTTAGAGGATTTGGTCTGCGTA
>DASQZS010000241.1:0-5066 GCA_035638535.1 Candidatus Acidiferrum sp. | reverse complement strand
TCACATAGTCGTTCCTTCTCGACTACTTCTATGGTGGCGAGGGCCGCAGCGCAGCAAATTGGGTTGCCAGCAGTTGTGAAGAGGTGAGTTGCAGGTGCAATGTCCAGCATCTCTCCCTTAGCAATAACGGCGCTAAGAGGGAATCCGGACGCAATAGATTTTCCAACTGTCATGATTTCCGGAACCGCTTCTGTGTGTTGGATCGCGAACATTCGCCCTGTTCGTCCGAAGCCAACCTTGATCTCATCATCAACTAGGATGATGCCGTAGCTATCGCAGATTTGTCTGATCCTGCCGGCCCATTCCTTAGGGGGGACAATGTCTCCGCCATCACTCTGAATTGGTTCAATTATGATTGCGGCTACGTCCGTCGGATTTATCGATTTGAATATTGTATCAACAATAGTATCGACGCATCGGATGTTGCAGGACGGATAATTCAGTGCTAGATGGCAGCGATAACAATAGGCGTAGGGTGTTCGGGTGACATTGCCTACGTTCAGAAAATTGGGGCCTGATTTGCGTCCTGATAGGGCCATTGATCCGGTAGTCATGCCATGCATCGCTCCTAGGAAGGATACTATGTTCCCCCTGCCCGTGTAAACGGGTAATAGTTTGAATACGCAATCGTTGGCGTCCGAGCCAGAAAGACCAAACACTACTTTTCTGTCATTTTTTCCCGGAGTGATTTTGATTAATTTCTCTGCCAAAGCTGTGGATGTTTCATTCGGAAAGGATGTCGTAGAAACATGCGTTGCACGCTTCACCTGCTCCGTAACAGCTTCGACGATTCTTGGATGGCAGTATCCCGTGTTAGCTACAGCCCACCCTGCCAGAAAATCAAGGTACTCTTTCCCATTGACATCCCATAGTCTCACTCCCTGGGCCCGATCTACTACCATTGGATAGAATCTGATTTTCATTACGGAACCTAGCGAGGCAGCGTCACGTTCGATAATGTCGTCAATCGTCGATTTCAGGGGGCTAACCCTCTCACATTAGGACGAGGTAAGTCATTATAAAGATCGAAGTGAAACATCTTGGCGGATCGCTGGAAATGAAATTACTGGGATTTGACCTTCCTATTGGACCGTCAGGCCATGCAAAGTGTCCAATTTGCCGAATGAAAGAGTACGACACTATAGCGCGTCTGAAACAGCATTTGCTATGGAGACACAGTAAGGTCATCAATCTGGTTGCAAACATCTCTGGCGCCTCGAAGCAAGTTTGAGGATCGCCTGTATGTTTCGTGCCGTAAAGTGAATCGATCCACGCCAAATAGCGGGCCTGTGAGTCGGTTTGCGGCAGCGTCAAACGCTAAGTCCCTGAAACATTTCGGATCGACTACCTCCCGCCGAGGCCCACCATGTGAGGTTCGCTGATGTTCCGCGTCGGCAGCGGCACCACACGATATGCCGTACGACATACTTCTTTGTTAGTGTGACATTCGATGTATTCCAGCGGAAATTGGGCCGTAATGATTAGTACTGACGTGCAACATCAAGATACTACTACCGTAGAGGCTCGGCAACATGGGTATCTCAAGGATACTTGTCATCGATGATGATGAAAACGTCCGTGAGACCATGTCATGTATCCTAAAGGAACAAGGGTATCTTGTGGACACCGCCGAAACTGGGAAGCAAGCCGTCGAAAAATCAGAATCAACCTTCTATAATGCGGCTCTGATCGATATTCGTCTGCCTGACATGGAAGGGACAACGCTTCTTAACCTTCTAAAGAAATCGACGCCGAAGTTGGTCATGATTATAATTACTGGTTACCCTTCGCTTGAGAACGCTGTGAAAGCGGTCAATGATGGCGCTGACGGCTACGTGATCAAACCCATTAATCATGAAGACGTACTTGCCAAGATAGCGACCCTGCTAAAGAAACAACAAGAAGACGCTGAATACGGCGAGACCAAAGTTGCGGAGTACATCGAGGCACGTCTCAAACAGTTCGCCATGCAACCAAAGTCCGTAGAGCCCAAACCCGAAGAATCAGAAGAGTAACATCGACTTCGGACTTCGGAGTCAGCAATGCTTCAAATCACTCGTTGCACCCTAAACGCTGGAACGGTTGATTCAGCATGGTTTCATTCGGTTTCTATGCGGACATGGATGGAATGACTTTCGAGGAACTCAAAGAGGCGGCTGTTGAGGCTGAACGGCTGGGCTATAGTTCATTTTGGTTGCTTGACCATCTTCATTCGTTTCCGGCACCTGACAGGCAGCCAATTCTAGAATCTTGGACTACACTATCCGCATTAACGATGGTCACCAAGAAAATTCGGATTGGAATCCTGGTCACGAACATACAGAACCGATTGCCATCGCTTCTCGCTAAGATGGCCGCAACGGTCGACGTAATAAGTAATGGGAGACTCGAAATGGGAGTAGGAGCAGGTGGCACTGGCAGATCGAGTATTCATCAGCAATCAGGATATTTACCAGAGTATCAGGCTTACGGAACCCCGTTCTCCGAGAAGGCATCTATCAGAATACGAAGGCTGGACGAAGCAGTTCAGATCATGAAATTGATGTGGACGAAGGAACGTGCAACTTTCAACGGAAAATACTATGCTGTGAAGGACGCGATCTGCAACCCACACCCCATACAAAAACCACACCCTCCAATCTGGATAGCTGGTCAGGGCGAAAAATACCTACTGAGTGTAGCTGCGAAACACGCCGATGCGGTTAATTTACACTGGAACCTGACGCCTGACGGTTTCGAACGTAAACTAAACGTGCTAAGGGGACACTGCGAACGCTTTGGCACAGACTATTCACATATAACTAAGTCACTTGCTGCAGGTGTGCTATTGGCCAACGATGGTCGAGAATTCTCAGGCTTGAAAGCAAATTTAGTTGAGCGTTATCGTGAATTCGCTGGGTTTACGCCGTACGCTCTACAGGAGAGTGGAATAACAGGCAAACCAGAGCAATGCAAATCCACGATAGCGTCCTTCATCAAATCCGGAGTACAATATTTCATACTTAACTTCACGGAAATTGAACAGGCCAGAATGTTCGCGAGAACGATAATTCCTCATTTCAGAGAATGATCCCTAACCACCTTCAGCATCGTACAATCCTCTCGGCACACATCATCCTATTTTTTACGTTCTTCCGCAGTTCCTAGGTCGTAGCCTTGTTGAACGTGTTCGAAACCCTTGCGAAACCGCTACGCGACGCTCTGTCAGAGCACGGTTTCACCACACCGTCCGAACCCCAACTTCGCGCGATCCCGTTGATACTGGCTGGAAAGAATGTGCTTCTAATCTCGCCAACGGCATCCGGGAAAACCGAAGCGGCGGTGCTTCCCGTTCTGAGCATGTTCATGGTTGATCGCGGAGAAGATCGGGGTATAAAGATCCTATACATCACGCCCCTCCGAGCTCTGAATAGAGACATGATGGATCGGTTCGAATGGTGGGGTAAAAGACTCGATATAAGAATCGCAGTAAGGCACGGAGATACAGAGACGAAGGAACGAGCCGCTCAGGCAAAGAACCCGCCTGACATGCTTATCATTACCCCAGAAACACTGCAAGCAGTTCTCACTGGGCGCGTAATGAAGCAGCATCTTCGCGCGGTCAAGTATGTGATAGTGGACGAAGTTCACGAACTCGCCGAGGACAAACGAGGAAGTCAACTAGCATTAGCCTTGGAAAGATTAAGATGGATGACTATGCGTGATTTCCAGATCATAGGACTATCGGCAACTATAGGAACCCCTGAAAAAGTTGCCAGGTTCTTAGTCGGAACCACACGAGAAGTCACTACGATCCAGGTTCCGGTCGGAAGAGAAATACGTATTCAAGTTATCAACCCAACTCCCACACCGCGAGACGCGGAATTGGCTGCACAACTTTACACGCATCCTGAAGTTGCAGCTCGATTACGCTTCATGAGAAGTATCATTGAGAAACATCAATCAGTTTTATTGTTCACCAACACCCGAGCCGTCGCAGAAATTCTCGCGAGCAGAATGAAAGTATGGGATATTGATTTCCCAATATCCATACATCACGGGTCCCTCGCAAAACCGTCCAGAATCAATGCGGAGAGGGGACTGAAGAGTGGAGAATTAAGAGGGCTAGTTGCCACATCCTCTCTTGAGCTTGGTATTGACGTCGGAAGCGTTGACTTCGTAATCCAATACATGAGCCCTCGTCAAGTAACCCGGTTGATCCAACGTATCGGGAGAAGCGGACACAGGATCGGGAGAGTCGCAGACGGCATTATTGTTACGTTGGACTCAGATGACACATTGGAAGCCGCCGTGATTGCGCGACGTGCGCTAGATGAAAATCTGGAACCCGTAACGATACCGGAACAACCACTCGACGTATTGGCACACCAGATAGTAGGGCTGCTAATACAGAAAGGAAGATGGTACGTCAACGAAATTATGGAGCTAGTAAAGAACGCGTACCCGTATCGTGACCTCAACGAACGCGATCTGGTGAGCGTGATCAATTACCTGCACACTCGTTACCCAAGACTAGCTTGGTATTCCGAACAGGATACTGTTCTCCTTCGGCCTCGCAGGTTGAAAGCCCTATTTTCGTACTACTTCGGAAAATTATCGATGATACCGGACGAGAAACAATATTTGATCATCGATCAAAACAAAGACGAAGCTGTCGGAGTCTTAGACGAAGCATTCGTAGCCGAATACGCAGAACCTGGAAGAAAATTCATCGTGCGCGGCAGCCCGTGGCAAATGACGAGTATCCGGAGCGATAGAATCTACGTCAAATCGATCAAGGACCCAACCGGCTCGATTCCGAGTTGGGTTGGAGAAGAAATACCCGTCCCGTTCGAAATCGGACAAGAGGTTGGAGCAATTCGAAGACGCGTCCAAGAAGGACTCGAGTCTGGAGAGGACGAAAACGCGATTGTGGCCGGATTTTGCCGAGATTACCCTGTTGACTCGGAAACAATGAAACGGGCTATCAGCGAAACAGTCGAACAATCAAGCCGCGGCTTCATAGTGCCCACCGATCGACGCATCACGCTTGAGGACTGGGACGACTACGTTATAATTAACGCCCA
>DASQZS010000240.1:0-6913 GCA_035638535.1 Candidatus Acidiferrum sp. | reverse complement strand
GTGGGTTGGAACCGCGTCGTTCGATGAGAACGATGGCAGATTGATCAAGCGTTTGACAAACAAGTATGAAGGAAAACCGATCGAAGCCTCATGCCTAGTAAGTAACCGCAAGGCTCTGAATAGTCTGAAGAGAAATGGATTTCGTGTAACGAATGTAGGTTATCGAATGTGGTATGCAAAGAAGCAAAAAATTGGCGTCGATCAAGCGAACTTCTTGCTTGGATTCCTCGACAAGGGCTGAAAAGTAATCAGTTCTGCTGCGAGCTGATTATCGGCGTTAGTTGCGGCGCAGGTTTACCCATTTTTCGATCAAGGGCACCTCTGACCAATCCAAAGTATGGTGGGGATGGTCTATTTGGCCTAGATTTGAATTCGGCGTGGAATTGGGTTGCGACGTAATAGAATTTGCTTGGAAGCTCAAATATCTCCATTCGTGTTCCGTCCATACTGCAACCGGAAAAGATGCCGCCGCTTTTCATAATTTTGTCGACGTAAAAGGGATTTACCTCATACCTATGTCTATGCCGCTCCGATATCACTTCTCGGCCGTAGAGTTGGCTGGCTTTCGTAGCTGGAGAGAGGCGAATCTGATGCGCTCCTAGACGCATCGTTGCTCCTTTCAAATCAGTATCCCTTTGCTCTGGCATTAGATCGATAACAGGGTGGGGCGTATTCGGATCGATTTCAGTACTGTTCGCTTTTTGAAAGCCATTATGCCGTGCGAATTCCACTACCGCAAGTTGAAACCCAAAGCAGATTCCTAACGTTGGAATGTCGTGCTCTCGGGCAAAAGTTAGGGTCGCAATTTTCCCTTCGGCTCCTCTTGATCCAAACCCTCCGGGGACAAGAACGCCGTCGAATTTTGAAAGCATAGAACAGTCGGAGGGATTGGTTTCAAACTGTTCAGTTTCGATTATTTCGACGTCAACTCTACAGTCGCATGCCCCGCCCGCATGTCTTAACGCTTCGATAACACTAACGTATGAGTCTGCGAGTTCCGCGTATTTTCCACATACCGCAATACGTACCGTCTGATTAGGATTGACGAATCTGTGAACGATATTTTCCCAACCCGCCCAGTCAGCTTTCCGATTGGGTAAGTGGAGGCAATCGGTTAGGAAGTCTCCCATTCCCTGCGAGTTAAGCTCCAAGGGTGCTTGGTAGATGGTTGAGAGGTCAGGTGAAGCGAAAACCCCACGTTCCTCGATGTTGCAGAATAAGGCAATCTTTTTTTTCGGGCCAATCATCAGCGGACCAATTGTTCTCGCTACTACAAGATCAGGTTGAATGCCGATTCTTCGAAGTTCTTGCACACTGTGTTGAGTTGGTTTTGTCTTTTGTTCCCCTACCACGTCAAGTGCCGGAACAAGCGTGACGTGTGCGAATAATACATGATTTTGACCTTTCTCAAGCCTCATCTGTCTTGCTGCTTCTAGATACGGTAGACTTTCTATGTCTCCTACGGTTCCTCCAATTTCAACCAACAATACGTCAGGGTTTGTTTTCTCTGCTACGTTTTCTATCACAGTTTTTATTTGGTCAGTTATGTGAGGTATGATCTGAACGCATTGGCCCAGGAAGTCGCCGTGGCGTTCCTTGTTGATGACGGTCAGATAGATTTGCCCGGTTGTGGTGTTGTGATCTCGGCTGAGATTCAGATCGAGAAATCGCTCGTATGTACCAAGATCCATATCGATTTCTCCGCCATCTTCTGTCACGAAAACTTCACCGTGAGCGATGGGGTTCATAGTTCCAGCGTCAACGTTCAGATATGGATCAACTTTCATTATCGATATTCCAAAGCCTCTTATTTGCAGGAGTTTAGCAATTGACGCAGCAGTTATTCCTTTACCGATTCCCGACATAACGCCGCCGGTTATGAAAAGATACTTTGTGTCCGTCGGCATAGCGGACTAAAATCAGTTGGTTAACTTAAAGTTTCTCCGATATCTTAACGATACGTTTCCGCGAAAAATGAGCGGGACTATTTTGGCATTTGACCTTTTAGCCGACGTATTTCTTGGTTGATTAGGTTCAGCGCGACTTTTGCTGTGCTGATCGCTTGGTCTAATGATTGGGAGCTATCCGAATTCCAGATCTTACTAGCTCCCTGGGCTGCCTGCGCACCTAGCTGGGTCAGGTAGAGGGCTCCATTCACGTCAAAAATCAACCCTGCATTTACCATTCCCTTTATTGTATCGGCTTCATGTGCTGTGAGTTGAAGTTCGGATCGTGGTCGAGCGGTCTCGCGTGTGAGAGCTTTGGCTTTGAGAAGTTTGATCATGGCGCTGGGACCAGGAGGAACCGTGCCTCCGAATTCTGATTTGGCTGAATCTTCCAACTTGCGAAGTTGCTCAATTCGTGCGACAGCATCGGTGACAGTGGTTAGACTTCGTGTGATGCTGAGAAAAGATTGAACAACCGGGCTCTGGGGATTCATTCTATAAAGTGTAACGGCGCCTACGTGACGTGACGGTGCAACCGCCCTCATTCGTTCTAGGTCGTTCCAAACTCTATAGAGCGTTGTTCGCCCGATTCCTGCCTTTTGAGCAATTTCGGTCTTCGTTAATTCGTCCTGCGGGCGTTCAGCTAGGACATTTAGCACTTTGAATTGTGGACTTTTCGATAGTACTTCCATGAAAGCTGTAGCTTCATCGGCTGCCATGTACCGTCTATAGCATAACAGCGACTAACGGTATATTAATGTTCGCATTACCAAACATCAGAGTTTCATCCATATCGATAAGTTAGTGTCAATTATCCATCTCCGCATGCCCGACAACCAGCTTTCGGAGCTCTCTGGGAAAATCCTGCTGTCATTATGGAGGTTGAATGGAATAGGCCCCAGGGCGATTCAAGAACAGATACTGAAAGCAGACCTGAAAGTGGAATCGGACCAATTTTCCCAAGAGACGGAGGCCCTCACCCTGCAAGGATTTCTGGATAAATCGGCTCTTGAAGGCAAGACATCATTTTCGTTGACGTCTCTTGGATTGGCCATACTCCGACAGTTGGAGGAAGACAAGCTTCAGGAACTAGGATGACACACATTGACTGTGAATCTTTTAATGCTCGAGTCACAAATCAATCGAACTGGATGATGAATCCTTTAAGTGCAGAGCGCTCTCAGCCAGCGCTGTGATGTCATTCGACGGGCAGACTGAACAATTCTCTCCCGTCGATATCCGCGTCACAGCGTTGTTCGTGAGTTCGTTAAAGCTTAAATTCACTTTGACTTTCCCATGCGTGGGATACTTCGTGGCTTGCACAGTAATCGTTGGTGGATTTTTCGGTGATGAGGGAAAAGGCAAGATAGTATCGCATCTTGCGCTAAAGGACAAGCCGTCGATCATTGCACGTGCGGGAGTCGGACCAAATGCAGGACACACTGTGGAATACCACGGGAAGCGTTATTCATTGAGGCTTCTGCCGAGCGGATTTGTCTACGACAAAGCTAGGTTACTGATCGGTTCCGGTGTCGCAGTTAACCCGAAAGTCATACTTCAGGAGATTGAATTAACAGAATCCAAATCACGATTTGGACTTGACTACCAGTGCGCCGTCATCGAGCAGAAGCATATTGATCAGGAATCTCAATCTGAGCATTTGAGCAAGACCGTGGGCTCTACCATGAGCGGTGTCGGGGCGTGCAACGCAGCAAGGGTTATGCGGACAGCAAAACTCGCCAGAGATGTTCCGGAACTTTCACCGTACCTACGTGAAGTTGATGTTGAGGTGCATACTGCGCTGGAGAAGGGTGAAAACGTCATAATCGAAGGAACTCAGGGGACGTTCCTCTCACTTTATCATGGAACCTATCCGTATTCCACTTCGAAAGATACAACTGCATCTGCAGCCTGCGCTGATGTGGGGATTGGCCCAACAGCTGTCACAGATGTAGTTGTTATTTTCAAGGCTTACGTTACTCGAGTTGGATCTGGTCCGTTAGTCGGGGAGTTATCGTCTGAGGAGACACGTAAGAGAGGATGGCAAGAGTTTGGAACAGTCACAGGACGAGAGAGAAGGGCAGCCCCTTTCAACTTCGACCTGGCGAGGCGAGCGGTGCATCTTAATGGTGCCACCCAGATAGCAATCACGAAACTCGATGTTGTGTTCCCTGCATCGAAGTCGACAAAGGAGTTCGGAAGCTTATCTGAACCGGCCAAGGAATTCATTGCCAATATTGAAAGGGAAGTTGGAATTCCTGTAACGCTGCTTGGAACCGGACCTGCGGCGGATGACATAATCGACCGAAGAATAGGTGCGTAATTGTTCGAGCGACATTAACGATTATTCGTCGATAGTTTCAGGGGCGTCCTCTTTCTTGCCTTTCTCTTCGGCTCCATAGAGTTTGCGCAGGATGGTGACAGTTTTCCTTACAGAATCATATGATTGCTGTGGCTGTTGTACGAGTAATTTCTGAGCTTCCTTGAGTAACTGTTCAGCGGTTTCTAATTGATCGCCCCCCTGGTTTTCATCCATATTTGTAGCAGAATAATCTTCAAATCCCAATGTAGAGGCGATTCGAAACGCAATGTATTCAGTCTCTGCAGCTGCCTTCCACAACGTGAGCATGAAGACGAGTTTATCCGAGCGAGTACTCTGCGCTTCCTTAAGTAAGGCCTGCGCTTTCGCCATACTCTTTAACAGCACTTGGTCTTGTTTGCCGGATTGATTCATCTTTTCACACTATCGATTCTCTTACTGGACTGTCACCGATTTCGCCAGGTTTCTCGGGAAGTCTGGGTTATTTCCCTTCTTGACTGACATGTAGTAAGCGAATAGTTGGAGCGGGATTACGTACACGATGGGCGATAGAACAGAAGGAATCCCAGAGGGCAATTTGACTATTTCATCGGACAGATTTACCACGTCCTTGTCCTGTTCGTCCACGAGAGCGATAATACGTGCGCCTCTCGCCTTCATCTCCATGATGTTTCCGATGATTTTCGTGTAGGTTTCGTCTCTTGGCGCGATGAAGATTACTGGATAATCTTGTTCAACAACTGAAATGAACCCATGTTTGGATTCTCCAGCGGGATAGGCGATGGCAGGCAGATAGGAAAGTTCAAGCAGCTTCAGTCGTCCTTCGAGTGCGGTTGCCACGTTAACGCCTCTTGCTAGAAAACAGAAACTATTCTTATCGATGAATCTGTCCGCTATCTGGCTGATCCGGGTTTCCTGCCGCAGCGCTAATGAAATTAAGTCAGGTAGTTGCGAAATTGCGGACTCAAGTCGTTCAACTTCTTTCTGTGTAATTACCTGTCGTTTTCGCGCCGATGCTATTGCTATCTGTATGAGTATCGTATATTGCGCGGTAAACGTTTTGGTTGCAGCTACTCCCATCTCCGGTCCTGAATTTTGACCTATGTAGACGTTCGCCAATCGGGTAAGGCTAGAGCCCATGGTGTTGGTAATACCAAGGATTATTGCCCCTCTGTCCTTGGCACCTCTTACAGCGTTAAGAGTGTCAGCAGTTTCGCCTGATTGGCTAACCGCTAGAACCACTGTCTCGGAATCAATGAGTCCACCGTACATGTCTATGAATTCTGACGCAACTACAGGCGTTACCGCGAGTGCTGCTAACCTTGAGAAAGCAAAAGCTGCTCCCATGCAAGCATGATACGATGTTCCACATGCAACCAAGAAGATCTTCTTTGCACGGATGAGTTCTCCGGCCATTAGATCGAGGAACATCGGATGGGTTCGGGAAACATTTCTTATGCTTAACGGTTGTTCATGGATTTCCTTTAACATGAAATGCGCGTATCCGGTTTTGGCTGCACGATCCACATTCCAGTCTACGGTAAACGGTTCGCGGATTATTTCGTCGCCGTTCTCAATCTTAAGTATGCGGATTTGATTTGACGTAAGGACTGCCATCTCGTCATCTTCCAGCAAGATGGCTTTGTTGGTTTTGGAGAGAAAGGCAGGTATGTCTGATGCGCAGTAGTTTCCATCTTGTCCATTTCCTAAGACAAGCGGGCTCTCTCTTCTCACACAAACAATTTTGTCGGGTTCAACGGTTGAAATAATAGCAAGCGCGTATGCTCCTTGAAGCTTCTTCACCGCCGACCGAACGGATTCAACAAATCCGTTTCCTGAACTAAGATTAGCTTCGATTAAGTGTGCGACGACTTCAGTGTCAGTCTTTGATCGCAACTGATGACCTGCCGCTTCGAGTTCTTCTCGTAGAGTGAGGAAATTTTCAATTATGCCGTTGTGAACTACTGCTACGGTATTGTTGCAGTCAGTGTGCGGGTGCGCATTCTCTTTGGAGGGTGCACCGTGAGTTGCCCACCTTGTGTGTCCTATCCCGATGAGCCCGGGGAGCGTGGATAGGTGAAGCTTCTCTTCTACTTCTGCTATTTTGCCCTTATCCTTCTTGATCTTCAGTTCATCATTGAATATTGACGCTTCACCGACTGAGTCGTAGCCGCGGTACTCGAGTTTGGTGAGACAATCATAGATTGCCGGCCCAACCGTTCCTTTCTTGAGTGCGACAGCAGATATTCCGCACATTACGAATACTATCCTTGAAATTATTGCGTGTCCTTTGTGAGTCGTGCTTTGACTAATTCCGTTACTAGTTTGGGATCGGTCAAGCCACGTACTTCTGCCATCACAGATCCCATTATAGAAGCGAATGCAGCAGTTCCCTTTTCTTCTACCAGCTTCTGGTTCTTAGATATATGTCGCTCTATTATGCTGTCCAGTTCAGTCTTACTCAACATACGGAGACCGAGCGATTTTATTGCTTCCGTCATTGTTCCTTCTGGGTTTTTTGCTTGCCATTTCAATAATTCCGGCATCGTTTCTTTGGCAATTTCGCCGTCATTTACGAGTCTAAACATATTCTGGATCTTTTCATCGGGTACAGTACCGACCAGCACTCCCTCCCTTTCTAGGCTTT